>NZ_JAMYOY010000005.1:0-271567 GCF_040320115.1 Mesorhizobium sp. M0802 | reverse complement strand
GCCAGGACGGCGAAGGCGTGAAATTGAGGGATAGGGAGTAGTCAGTAGTCAGTAGTCAGTAGTCAGTAGTCAGTAGGGAATAATAACTCTACTCCCTACACCCTACTCCCTACTCCCTACTCCCTACTCCCTACTCCCTACTCCCTACTCCCTACTCCCTACTCCACCATCTCAGCCAACCTCCGCACCGTGTTCCAGTTGCGTGCGGTGCCGATGCCCATGCGCTTGTGGTTCATGGCAGCGAGCAGCCGCGAGCTTGGCCGCTGGCGCGAAAAGACGACCCAGATGTCGCCGTCGACCGAAGCCACCCTCTCGTCCTCGGCGGCATAGGCCTGGAGCGCGGCCACACCATCCGCTGGCGCTGGCTCGCGCATCACCCGCACGGCCACCTGATCGCCTGCCTCGGCAGAGTCGGCCGGGAATGGGTTGCCGGCGGCAAGTTTCAGCCAATCCTCGGCAGTGCGCACGATGATGACGACATTGCGGCCGAAGGTTTTTTCGAAGGCCGTTTCCAACTGCTGTTCCAGCTTGGCGATACCAGTCGCCCGTGTCTCGAAGACCAGATTGCCGGTCGCCACCAGGGTGCGCGGGTTCTTCAGCCCAAGCTGTTCAGCCATCGCCTTGAGGTCGGCCATGACGACCCGGCGGCCTTCGCCGAGGATAATGCTGTAGAGCAGCGCAACATAGGTTTGCATGGCAACGCGGCCTGCTTATACCAGCCGCGACTGGTCCACCGCGGCCGAGATGAAGCTGGCGAACAGGGGATGCGGCTCCAGCGGCCGGCTCTTCAGCTCCGGGTGATACTGGACGCCGATAAACCAGGGATGGTCGGGATATTCGACGGTTTCCGGCAGCACACCGTCGGGCGACATGCCGGCAAACACCAGGCCGCAATCTTCCAGCCGCTCCTTGTAGTCGATATTGACCTCGTAGCGGTGGCGATGGCGCTCGGAAATCTGGGTGTCGCCATAGATGTCGGCGATCTTCGAACCCTTGGCGAGTTCAGCCTGATAGGCGCCAAGCCGCATGGTGCCGCCGAGATCGCCCGTTTCGCGGCGCTTCTCCAGCATGTTGCCTTTCAGCCATTCGGTCATCAGGCCGACGACCGGCTCGTCGGTCGGACCGAATTCGGTCGACGAGGCGTGTTCGACGCCGGCCAGCGAGCGCGCTGCCTCGATGCAGGCCATCTGCATGCCGAAGCAGATGCCGAAATACGGCACCTTGCGCTCGCGGGCGAATTTCGCCGCCAGGATCTTGCCTTCCGAGCCGCGCTCGCCGAAGCCGCCGGGCACCAGGATGCCATGCACCTTTTCCAGCCACGGCGTCGGGTCTTCCTTCTCGAAAATCTCGCTCTCGATCCAGTCGAGCTTGACCTTGACGCGGTTGGCCATGCCGCCATGCGACAAAGCCTCGATCAGCGATTTGTAGGCATCCTTGAGGCCGGTGTATTTGCCGACAATGGCGATCGTTACCTCGCCTTCCGGATTGTGGATGCGGTTGGACACGGCCTGCCAGGGCTCCATGCGCGGCTTCGGCGCCGGATCGATACCGAAGGCGGCCAGCACTTCCGAATCGAGCCCTTCCTTGTGGTAAGCCATCGGCACGTCATAGATGTGGGGCACGTCGAGCGCCTGGATGACGGCGCTCTCGCGCACATTGCAGAACAGCGACAGTTTTCTGCGCTCTTCCTTGGGGATGGCGCGGTCGGCGCGGACCAGCAGGATATCGGGCGCGATGCCGATGCCGCGCAGTTCCTTGACCGAATGCTGGGTCGGCTTGGTCTTCAACTCGCCGGCCGTGGGGATGTAAGGCATCAAGGTCAGGTGGACATAGACGGCGTTGTTGCGCGGCAGATCGTTGCCGAGCTGGCGGATAGCCTCGAGAAACGGCATCGCCTCGATATCGCCAACCGTACCGCCGATCTCGCACAGCACGAAATCATAGTCGTCATTGCCGTCGAGCACGAAATTCTTGATCTCATCGGTGACATGCGGAATGACCTGCACGGTGGCGCCGAGATAGTCGCCGCGCCGTTCGCGCTCGATGATGTTCTTGTAGATGCGGCCGGTGGTGATGTTGTCTTGCTGGTTGGCCGAGCGGCCGGTGAAGCGCTCGTAATGGCCAAGATCGAGATCGGTCTCGGCGCCGTCATCGGTGACGAAAACCTCGCCATGCTGGTAAGGCGACATCGTTCCGGGATCGACATTGAGATAGGGATCGAGCTTTTTGATGCGTGCGCGATAGCCTCGCGCCTGCAAGAGAGCCCCAAGGGCCGCTGCAGCGATGCCTTTTCCAAGTGAGGAAACCACGCCGCCTGTGATGAATACATATCGCGCCATGGGAGTCATCGCTTAACGCGGCCGAATTGATTCCGCCAGAGAAAAAACCGCCGCTGAGGCTTTTTCCAGAGAAGGCGCGATAGTCCCGAGGTTCGAGACTGGTGTTTTGGTCAAAACAAAAGGGCCGGCAAAAGCCGGCCCTTTCGGCAGGTTTGTGAAAGCGTCAGATGATGACGACCTTGGTGCCGACCCTGACGCGGCTGTAGAGGTCCATGACGTGCTCGTTGATCATGCGGAAGCAGCCATTGGAAGCGCTGGTTCCGATCGACTGCGGCGCGATGGTGCCGTGGATGCGCAGATGCGTGTCCTTCTTGCCGTCGTAGAGATAGATGGCGCGGGCGCCGAGCGGGTTCTGGCCGCCGCCGGGCATGCCGTCCTTGTACTGGCCATAATGCTTGGGTTCGCGCTTCTGCATGTCGAGCGTCGGGATCCAGCGCGGCCATTCCTGCTTGTCGCCAACGGCAACCTTGCCCTTGAACTGCAGGCCTTCGCGGCCGACCGCGATCGCATAGCGGCGGGCGGTGAAAGCCGATTCGACGAGGTAGAGGCGGCGCGCGCTGGTATCGATGACGATCGTACCCGGCTCATAGCCGCTGAATTCGACGTCCTGCGGCACGAATTCCGGCTTCACCTTGAACTGCTTCTTGGCTTGCCGCTTGGCGAGAGCCTGGTCGAGCGCGCGCGTTTCGGGGAGATAGGCAATCGACGAGGCAGAGGACGTGCCGCCGAACAGGCCGGCGAACAGTCCGCCGCTCGTCGGCTTCTGGCCCGGGGCCTCGCTGCGCAATTCGCCATTGTTGCCGGTCAGCGCGATATTCATCGCTTCGGCCGGAAGCGGTTCAGTCGATTCGATCGGCTCGACCGGCGCGATCGGGTCAACCGGAGCGATGATCTTGGTGATCTTCTTGCCTGGCTTGGCGTCAGCGATCACCACCGGCTTGCCCTTGCTGGCCAGGAACGCCTGGCGCTGGGCATCGGCCCTGGCTTTCGCCGCATCGCGCATCGCCAGCTTGCGGGCCTCGAGCGCCTTGACGCGGGCGAGATCCCTGTCGGCGGCGATCTTGTCTTCGAGCTTGCTGATCTGAGCCAGATCGTCCGGGCTCGGGTTTTTCTTCTTCTTGAGAAGCTTCAGCTGCGTCGCATCGCTCTTGGCGGCGACGTTGATGACAGCGGTTTTGCCAACCGCCTGCGGTGAGGTCATTGCCGGAGTGCCGGCGAAGGCCGCGGAGCTCATGCCGAATACGGCACAAAACCCCATGAAAATGAAGCTGCGAAGCTGCATGGCGAAGATCCGATCGTTCAATGCTTGTTGCCCACGGCGTCGCCCGGCGCCCCCCAAGGGCGCAGAAAGTGCCGCCGGCAATCTATAATCGAAGTGGCGTACGGGCCTCAAGCACGGGGTGCGGTCGAATCTTCGTGATCGTGTGCCATTTGCCGCGACTGTGTTGAAACAACAACAGATCGCGGCATCCGACCCTACCGACTACTGGTTCGGAACCTGCGGCGTGACCGGCAAGGTAACGCCATTGGTAGCCGGCGGCGCAGCCGAATCGGTTGCAGGTGGCGTCGCCGGAGATGGAGCCGTCGCCGGGGCCGTGGTGGCGGGCGGCGTGGTGGCGGCGCCGTTGGCCGCGGGCGCGGCCGGTGCGGTGTTGCCCGAAGGCGGCGTCGGCGCCGTCGTGCCGGGCAACTGATTGAGCACGCCGTTGCCGCTGTCGGCCGGCACGCGGTCGAGAATGTCGATCGGTTTTTCGCCATAGCGGGCAACGATCGAGAGTGTCAGCGACGTCACGAAGAAGGCCGCGGCCAGGATCGCCGTCGCCCGCGTCAGCGCATTGGCGGCGCCACGCGCGGTCATGAAACCGGAACCGCCGCCAATGCCGAGACCACCGCCTTCGGAGCGTTGCAGCAGCACCACGCCGACAAGGGCGAGCACGACCATGAGGTGGATGACGATCAGTACGGTTTCCATATTTTATCCTGGCAAGCCCTGCCGCTCCCTGGCGATCAGGGCCGGTGATTTGGAGGCGGCTCCATACAATGCTTTAACGGCATTTCCAAGCCCGTGGCCGGAATATGGGAAGCAATGCGCCCTTTGCAACGATTTCCGCCGAACTGCTGCGTTCATAAGTCTATGACCGAACTGGTCGGCAACGAAATTCCGGGGCCTACGAGATATTCTGGTATGCCTCGGCGATGGCGAGAAAGTCGGACGCCTTCAGGCTGGCGCCGCCAACCAGCGCGCCATCGACGTTTTTGACGCCCAGCAGTTCGACAGCGTTGGACGCCTTGACCGAGCCGCCATAGAGGATGCGCATCTTGCCGGCCACGGCTGCGCCGAGCGCTTCCGCCAGTTTTTGGCGGATATGCGCGTGCGCCTCCGCCACGTCTTCGGCGGTCGGCGTCAGGCCGGTGCCGATAGCCCATACCGGCTCGTAGGCGATAACGGTGTTGGCGGGCGTTGCGCTCGGTGGCACCGAGCCGGCGACCTGGCGCGACAACACGTCGAGTGCTGTGCCCGCTTCGCGCTCGGCCTTGGTCTCGCCGATGCAGATGATGGCGACGAGCCCTGCCCGCCACGCCGCCGAGGCCTTGGCGAGGACGATGGCATCGTCCTCGCTGCGCTGTTCGCGGCACTCGGAATGGCCGACAATGACGTGGCTGGCGCCCGCATCCTTCAGCATCTCGGCTGAGACGCAGCCGGTGAAGGCGCCGCTTTCCTTGATGTGGCAGTCCTCGCCACCGGCCCGCACCGGCGTGCGCGACAGGATTTCGACGGCGCGCGACAGTAAGGTCGCCGGCACGCAGACCAATGCTTCGGTCTCTGCGTCGAGCCCGCTCATGAAGCCGTTGCCGATCATCCTGAGCTCGTTCAGCGAAGCGCTGGTGCCGTTCATTTTCCAGTTGCCGGCAACGAGCGGTCGAATTCCTGGCGTCATGGGGATCTGGTTCTCCGGGCGACATTGGGGTCTCGCCCTCCCTATCAAAATCAGGCCACAAAGCAATCGACAGTGAGCCGGAAGGGCGCTATTGCGCTTGTTTCAGACTCGGGCGCACGCAAAACTGCGCAAAAATCGGAAGTAACAATGCTTGGTATATTGAGAAGCGCGGCAGGGACCTGGGTCGCGAAAGCCCTGCTGTCGCTGCTGGTGTTGAGTTTCCTTGCCTGGGGCGTCACCACGCGGATGACGGGCGGCTTCCTGGCTGGCCATCATGCGGTGATCACCGCCGGCAGCACCACCGTGTCGATCACCGAGTACCGCCTCGCCTACGATCGCCAGATCGCCATGCTGCAGCAGCAGATCGGCCAGCGCATCAGCCGCGACCAGGCCAAGGCCTATGGCATCGACAACCAGGTGCTGGCTCAGTTGGTGTCCGGCGCCGTCCTTGACGAACAGGCGCGCAAGCTCGGGCTTGGCTTCTCCAAGGACAGGCTGGCCGAACTGACGCGGCAGGAACCCGCCTTCCAAGGCCCGAATGGCCAGTTCGACCGCCGGCTGTTCGAATCCCGGCTGCGCGAACTGGGAATGCGGCCGGAGGATTATCTGAAGAACCGGGCTCAGGTGGCGGTGCGCCAGCAGATCGTCGAAGCGGTTTCGGACGGCCTCAAGGCTCCGGACACCTTCTTCAAGGCAGTTGCGCTCTATCGGGGCGAAGACCGCACCATCGACTATCTGATCTTGCCAAAGGCGTTGGTGGAGCCCATCGAGGCGCCATCCGACAGCGTGCTTCAGGCTTATTTCGAGGCCAACAAGAAAACCTACGCGGCGCCAGAATACCGCAAATTCTCCTATGTCCGGCTCGAGCCCGAAGACATCATGGATGTCAGCGCCGTAACGGACCAGCAGGTCAGCGACGACTACAACAAGAACAAGGGCCGCTACACCACGCCGGAAATGCGCACCATCGAACAGCTGGTGTTCCCTTCCGCGGACGCCGCCAAGGCGGCATCCGATTCGCTGAAGACGGGCGCCACTTTCGACAAGATCGTCACCGCGCAGGGCAAGACCCCGGCCGACACGCTGCTCGGCACGCTCTCCAAGGATAAGATCACCGACAAGGCGGTCGCCGATGCCGCATTCGCGCTTGCCGTCAACGAAGTCAGCCCGGTCGTCCAGGGCGCGTTCGGTCCGGTGCTTTTGCGCGTCACCGAGATCAAACCGGAAACGGTGAAGCCGCTGGCGGAAGTGTCAGACCAGATCCGAAAGGATCTGGCGCTCGGCGAGGCAAGCCGCATCCTGCTCGACGTGCACGACAACTACGAAGACACCCGCGCCGCCGGCAGCACGCTGGCCGAAGCCGCCGCCAAACTGAAGCTCAAGGACGTCACCGTCGAGGCCATAGACCGCACCGGCCTCAAGCCGGACGGCACCATCATCAAGGACCTGCCGGCATCGCCGGACCTGATCAAGGCGGTGTTCGAGGCCGAGCCCAACACCGAGAATCAAGCCCTGACCACGCCTAACAACGGCTTCGTGTTCTATGAACTGACATCGATCACGCCGGCTCGCGACCGCACGCTGGACGAAGTCCGCCAGCGCGTGGTGGCGGACTGGACGACAGAGGAAACGACCAAGCGGCTGACCGCGAAAGCAGACGAACTCGACAAGCGCCTCAAGGCTGGCACCACACTCGACGTCATCGCCGGCGAACTGAAGCTTGAAAAGCAGACCAAGCGCGGCGTGAAGCGCGAGGCCGACGATGTCGATTTCGGCAAGGAGGGTGCTGCTGCGATGTTCGGGGTCGGCGAAGGCGGCACCGGGCTGATCCCCTCGCCCACCGGCGACGGCCAGATCCTGTTCAAGGTCGCCGAAGTGTTCGAGCCGGCCGGAGCCGACGCCAGCTCGGTACCCGACGATGCGCAAAAATCCTTCACGCAAGGCATGTCCGACGATCTGCTCGACCAGCTGGTGGCGCAGTTGCAGACGCAGTACGCCGTCAGCGTCGACCAGGCCGCCGTTTCCCAAGCCCTCGCCCAATGAATGGCCTTAGCCCAATGAACGTCTTGGCCCAATGAGCGCCCTGAAGACCCATATCGCCAAGGTCGCCACGGGAACCGGGCTTACCTTCGAGGAAGCGCGCGAAGCTTTCGACATCATCATGTCTGGCGACGCGACGCCGGGCCAGATCGGCGGCTTCCTGATGGCGTTGCGCGTGCGCGGGGAGACCGTGAGCGAGATTTCCGGCGCCGTCGCCACCATGCGTGCCAAGATGCTGCGCGTCGAAGCTCCTGAGGGCGCCATCGACATTGTCGGCACGGGCGGCGACAATTCGCATTCAGTCAACATCTCGACCGCTTCGGCCTTCGTCATTGCCGGCTGCGGCGTGCCGGTCGCCAAGCACGGCAATCGCGGCCTGTCGTCGCTGACGGGCGCTGCCGATGTGCTGGTCGCGCTCGGCGTCAAGATCGATATCCCGCCAGAGGTAATCGGCCGCTGCATCCAGGAGGCCGGCGTCGGCTTCATGTTCGCACCTGCGCACCACCCGGCGATGAAGCATGTCGGCCCGACCCGCGTCGAGCTCGGCACGCGTACCATCTTCAACCTGCTCGGACCGCTGTCCAATCCGGCCGGCGTCAGCAGGCAGATGGTCGGCGTGTTCCTGCCGGAATGGATCGTGCCGGTGGCCGAGACATTGAAGGCGTTGGGCACCGAGCATGCCTGGGTGGTCCATGGCGACGGCTATGACGAAATCACCACCACCGGCGAAACGCAGGTGGCGGAACTGGCCGGCGGCGAGATCCGCCATTTCACGCTCACCCCGGAAGCCGTCGGCCTGCAGCGCCACACCAAGGACGAGTTGCGCGGCGGCGACGCCGCCTACAATGCCACGGCGTTGCGCGACATGCTGAGAGGTGCTGCCGGGGCCTATCGCGATACGGTGCTGATGAACGCCGGCGCCGGCATGGTGGTGGCCGGCAAGGCGACGACGCTTGCCGACGGCATGGCCGCGGCCACACAGGCCATCGACAGCGGCCGGGCGCTGGGCGTGCTCGACAGGCTGGTCGAGATTTCGAACGGATGAGCCGTGGCTGACATTCTGCGCAAGATCGAGGCCTACAAGCGCGACGAGATCGCGGCGGCGAAGGCGCGGATACCGTTGGCCGAGATCAAGGCGCGAGCCAAGGATGCCGACGCACCGCGTGGCTTTCGGAGGGCACTTGAGGCGAAGCGCAGATCGGGCAGCTTCGGCCTGATCGCCGAGATCAAAAAGGCAAGCCCATCCAAAGGCTTGATCCGTGCCGATTTCGACCCGCCCGCACTGGCGCAGGCCTATGAGAAAGGCGGCGCCGCCTGTCTTTCGGTGCTGACCGATGCGCCATCCTTCCAGGGCGCGCCGGAATTTCTCACCAATGCACGCAAGGCAGTATCCCTGCCCGCGCTGCGCAAGGATTTTCTGTTCGACCCTTACCAGGTCTACGAGGCTCGCGCATGGGGCGCCGATGCCATCCTGATCATCATGGCCAGCGTCGATGATGCCTTGGCGAGCGAATTGGAAGCGACCGCGTTCGAACTCGGCATGGACGCGCTGATCGAGGTGCATGACGAGGCCGAGACGCAGCGCGCGGTAAAACTCTCGTCGCAGCTGATCGGCATCAACAACCGCAATCTCAGAACATTCGAGACCAACCTCGAGACCTCGGAACGGCTGGCATCGATGGTACCGGGCGGCCGATTGCTGGTCAGCGAGAGCGGAATTTTCACCCACGACGATTGCTTCAGGATGCAAAAGACCGGCATCAGCACCTTCCTCGTCGGCGAGAGCCTGATGCGGCAAGAGGATGTCGCTGCGGCAACGCGGCTGCTTTTGACAGGCAAGGCGAAGGCAGAGGCCATCTGAGGATGGCAGCCGCCCTCACCCATCTCGGCGCCAAGGGCGAGGCCAACATGGTCGATGTCGGCGAGAAGGCGGAGACGACGCGCACGGCGGTCGCCGAGGGCTTTGTCTCGATGCGGGCCGAAACCCTGAAGATGATCCTCGACGGCGACGCCAAGAAGGGCGATGTGCTGGGTACCGCGCGCATTGCCGGCATCATGGCGGCCAAGAAGACGCATGAGCTGATTCCGCTCTGCCATCCGCTGCTTTTGACCAAGGTGTCGGTCGACATCGAACCGGACACCACGCTGCCCGGCCTCAGGGTCACCGCGCTTGCCCGCGTCACCGGCAAGACCGGGGTCGAGATGGAGGCGCTTACTGCGGCATCTGTCGCGTGCCTGACCATTTACGACATGGCCAAGGCGGTCGACCGCGCCATGGTGATTTCCGGTATAAAGCTGGTGGAAAAGACCGGCGGCAAGTCCGGCGACTACAAGGCGGGTTCGTAAATGGTGCTGGTTCCGGTCGCCGAGGCGCTTCAACGCCTCCTCGACGGCGCTGTGGCGTTGCCCGGTGAAAGCGTCGCGCTGGCGGATGCGGCCGGCCGGGTGCTGGCGGAGCCGGTCGTGGCGCTGCGTACCCAGCCGCCTTTCAATGCATCTGCCATGGACGGCTATGCCGTACGGGCGCAGGATGTGGCGACCCTCCCGGCGAGGCTTTCGGTTATCGGCACGGCACCTGCAGGGCGGGGCTTTAACGGCACTGTAGGTAAGGCGGAAGCCGTGCGCATCTTCACCGGCGCGCCGCTGCCGGAAGGCGCAGACACCATCGTCATCCAGGAAAATGTCCGCGATCTCGGCGGTAGCCGGATCGAGGTCACCGAGCCGACGGCGAAGAACCGCAATATCCGCCGCCTTGGACTGGATTTTGCGCAAGGCGACGTGCTGCTGGAAAAAGGCCGCGTGCTCGATCCGGCTGCATTGTCCCTGGCGGCGTCGGCCAATCATTCCCGGCTGAACGTGGTGCAACGGCCGCTGGTCGCCATCATCGCCACCGGCGACGAATTGCTGCCACCGGGCAGCGAACCTGGCCCCGACCAGATCATCTCGTCCAACGCCTATGGCGTCGCTGCTGTGGCGCAGTCGGTCGGCGCCCGCGCCCTCGATCTCGGCATCGCTGCCGACCGCAAGGAGGCGATTGCGGCACTGGTGAAAAAGGCGGTCGCTGCGAAAGCCGACGTCATCGTCACGCTGGGCGGCGCTTCGGTCGGCGACCATGATCTCGTCCATGACGTGCTGACCGGCGAAGGCATGAAGCTCGACTTCTGGAAGCTCGCCATGCGCCCGGGCAAGCCGCTGATGTTCGGGCGGCTGGGCGATATCAGGTGCATCGGCCTGCCCGGCAATCCGGTGGCGAGCCTGGTCTGCTCGCAATTGTTCCTGAAGCCGCTATTGGCGCAGCTCGGCGGCCGTCCCCACCGGCAGGACATCCGCCAGGCTCAGCTTGGCGCCGCGATGCCGGCCAATGATCTAAGGCAAGACTATGTGCGCGCCGTGGTCCGGGAAGAAGCCGGCGCATTGGTGGCGACGCCGTTTGGCATCCAGGATTCCTCGATGCTGAGAATGCTGGCCGACGCCAACGGCCTGATCGTGCGCGAGCCCTTCGCTCCGGCGGCAGAAGCAGGCGCTGCTTGCAGCGTTCTGATGTTGCGCTGAGGTCGCGCATTTAAGCCTTTAAATCTAACAGATAAACTGTTTGTTACTACGCCAGCAATGTCCGCGTCAGCGGATGTGTCGGATCGGCAAGCCCGTCGACGATGCTGAAATGATGCCGGTCCGGCTCGACCACTGTGCTGGTCGTGGCGCCGAGGCCGATCCAGATGTTGGCAAGCAGCGCATTCTGGCGCAGGAACTCCGCCCGCTCGCCGCCGCCGGCCCAGCAGGTGATGCGCGCGCCCTGCATGGGGCGCAGCAGAACCGGGCTTTCGGCCAGTGCTTCCGCTTCATCGATGGCCAGTGTCGCGTTCATCCCCGTCCGCATGATTGGCCGCAGGTCATGGACGCCGGAGATCGAGACGACATTGCGCACGCGGCCCGCCACATCGGCGGCCAGGGGTGTCGTTGTCGTCACCATCCTGGAGGCGAGATGGCCGCCGGCGGAATGCCCGGTCAGGATCACCGGCCCGCCGACCATCGTCGCCGCCTTGCCGATCGCCGCCGCGATTTCCCTGACGATGCCGGAAATGCGTATGTCGGGACAAAGCGTGTAAGTCGGCATTGCCACGGCAAAGCCATTGGCAACCGCGCCGTTGGCCAGATGCGACCATGGCTTGTTGTCGAACGCCTTCCAGTAACCGCCATGGATGAAGACGACGAGCCCTTTGGGCATGACATCGGGAAGGAACAGATCGAGCCTGTTGCGCGGGCTGTCGCCATAGGCGATGTCGAGCTTGGCCCGACCGGACGCCGACATTGTGTCGCGAAAAGCCTGTGCCGGTGTGTCCCACGCGGCCGGCCAGCGATTGCTGCCGGCAATGTTGTCGCCGTTGGCGTAGGCATTGTCCCAATCGGCAACACGATGTTGGAGCATCTGCATCCCTCCCGGATGGCTTCAGTTCAGTCGACAGGAATGGCCGCCGAACAGGGCGGCGTCAATGCTGCGACCTAAAAACATTTTAGGCTTGAAACAAATTTCGACTGGTGCGATCCTGCGCCTTGTTCAGCCATGGGCGCGAGGCAGACAGGGGCAGCCGAAAATGCTTGGGCCATCAGCGCATATCGACACATTCACGCGCGACAACCTGCCGCCGCCGGAGCAATGGCCGGAGTTTTTGCTCGACGGCTTCGACTATCCCGACCACATAAATGCCGGCGTCGAATTGACCGACAGGCTGGTCGAAAAAGGGTTCGGCGACCACACCGCGCTGATCGGCAATGGCCGCCGCCGCACCTACAAGGAACTGTCCGACTGGACCAACAGGCTCGCCCATGCCCTGGTCGAGAATTATGGCGTCAAGCCGGGCAACCGGGTGCTGATCCGCTCGGCCAACAACCCGGCCATGGTCGCCTGTTGGCTGGCCGCCACCAAGGTTGGCGCGGTGGTCGTCAACACCATGCCGATGCTGCGCGCCGGCGAACTCGCCAAGATCGTCGACAAGGCGGAAATCACGGTTGCGCTTTGCGATACAAGGCTGATGGACGAGATGACCGCCTGCGCCAAGGGCAGTGCGTATCTCAAGCAGGTCATTGGCTTCGACGGCACGGCCAACCATGACGCGGAACTCGACCGCGCCGCCCTCGACAAGCCGGTCACCTTCACTGCCGTCAACACCGGCCGCGACGATGTCGCCCTGCTCGGCTTCACCTCCGGCACCACCGGCGTGCCGAAGGCGACGATGCATTTCCACCGCGACCTGCTGATCGTCGCCGACGCCTATGCCCGCGAAATCCTGGAGGTGACGCCCGACGACATCTTCGTCGGCTCCCCGCCCCTTGCCTTTACCTTCGGTCTTGGCGGGCTCGCCATCTTCCCGCTGCGTTTCGGCGCCGCGGCGACGCTGCTGGAACAGGCGACGCCACCCAACATGATCCACATCATCGAGACCTACAAAGCGACCATTTCCTTCACCGCTCCAACCGCCTATCGGGCCATGCTCAAGGCCATGGATCAAGGCGCTGACCTGTCCTCGCTGCGCGTCGCGGTTTCGGCGGGCGAGACGCTGCCGGCGCCTGTCTTCGAGGAATGGACTGAGAAGACCGGCAAGCCGATCCTCGATGGGATCGGCGCCACCGAGATGCTGCATATCTTCATCTCCAACCGCTTCGACGACATGAAGCCGGCCTCCACCGGCAAACCCGTCGGCGGCTATCAGGCACGCATCGTCGATGACGAGATGCGGGAGCTGCCGCGCGGCTCTACTGGCCGGCTGGCGGTGCGCGGCCCGACCGGCTGCCGCTACATGGCCGATGCCAGGCAAAAGGACTATGTCCGCGATGGCTGGAATCTCACCGGCGATACGTTCACGCAGGACGAGGATGGCTTCTTCCACTTCGCCGCGCGTTCCGACGACATGATCGTCAGCGCCGGCTACAACATCGCCGGCCCCGAGGTCGAAGCGGCGCTGCTCTCGCATCCCGACGTCGCCGAATGCGCGGTGACCGGCGCCGAGGACGGTGAACGCGGCCAGATCGTCGAGGCGCATATCGTGCTTGTGCAAGGTGTTTCGCCGGACGCATTGACCGTCAAACGCCTGCAGGACCACGTCAAGGCAACGATCGCGCCCTACAAATATCCGCGTTCGGTGAAGTTCATCGACGCCTTGCCCAAAACCCAGACCGGCAAGATCCAGCGCTTCCGGTTGCGCGCGGAGAAGAGCAATTGATTAAGCCGCACGATCCGGCGTCCGATGGCGCGCAGATGTCGTTCAAGGAGCGGATGTCCTACAGCGACTATCTGCAGCTGGACAAGGTGCTCGATGCGCAGGCGCCGCTGTCTTCGGCCCATGACGAGATGCTGTTCATCATCCAGCATCAGACATCGGAATTGTGGATGAAGCTCGCTTTGCACGAGATCGGCGCCGCGATCCGCTCTATCCGCGCCGACCGCCTCGAACCGAGCTTCAAGATGCTGTCTCGCGTCGCGCGCATCTTCGAGCAGCTCAACAATGCCTGGGACGTGCTGCGCACGATGACGCCAAGCGAATACACCGAGTTTCGCGACGCGCTCGGCCAATCCTCGGGCTTCCAGTCGTGGCAGTACCGCGCTATCGAGTTCATGGCCGGCAACCGCAACCTAGCCATGCTCGGGCCGCACAAGCACCGGCCCGATCTTACGGACAGGCTGGAAGCGATCCTGGCCACGCCGTCGCTGTACGACGAGGCGCTTCTGCTTTTGGCGCGCAATGGCTTCGACATCGGCGCCGATGCCGGGCGCACGGACTGGCGCGAGACGCGCGTCGAGAACGAAGACGTGCTGGCTGCCTGGCAAACCGTCTACCGCGACCCGCAGCGCTACTGGATGCTCTACGAACTGGCCGAGAAGCTGGTCGACTTCGAGGATTACTTCCGCCGCTGGCGCTTCAACCACGTCACCACGGTCGAGCGCATCATCGGCTTGAAGCGCGGCACGGGCGGCACCTCAGGCGCCTCCTATCTGAAGAAGATGCTGGAGGTTGTGCTGTTTCCGGAGCTCTGGACGGTCCGCACCCGGCTCTAGAGCATTTCACCGTTTAACGTAAACGGCGAAATGCTCTAGCTCTTTGATTTGACGCAATTGCGGACGGAAAACCGCTTCACACTTTTCCTGAAATTGCTCTAGTTCCTCAGGTGACCGCGGTCTTCACCGCGAAGCGGGCGTCCTGCCAGGCGCCGGTGCGCAGAATATCCTCCAGGACTTCGACCGCCTGCCAGACATCGCCATATCCGACATAGAGCGGCGTGAAGCCGAAACGGATGGTCGACGGCGCCCGGAAATCGCCGATCACGCCGCGCTCGATCAGCGCGCGCATCACCTGATAGCCATGCGGATGGAGGAACGACACCTGGCTGCCGCGCTGGCTGCCGTCGCGAGGACTTTCCAGTTCAAGCCCGTAGGCGCCGCATCTGGCTTCGACGAGCTGGATAAACAGGTCGGTCAGCGCGATGCTTTTTCTGCGCACCGCCGCCATATCGACGTCGTTCCAGATATCGAGCGCGCCCTTGAGCGCCCGCATCGACAGCACCGGCTGCGTTCCGCACAGGAAGCGGCGAATGCCGCTGCCGACGGCAAAGCCCTGCTCGAAGGCAAAGGGCCGCGCATGGCCCCACCAGCCGCTGAGCGGCTGGTGGGCATCGTCATGGTGGCGCTCGGCCGCGTAGATGAAGGCTGGCGAGCCCGGGCCGCCATTGAGGTATTTGTAGGTGCAGCCGACGGCGAAATCGGCATTGGCACGGTCAAGTTCGACCGGCAAGGCGCCGGCCGTGTGGCAGAGATCCCAGATGATCAGCGCGCCGGCGTCATGTGCCTTGCGCGTCAGCGCCGCCATGTCGCGCAACTGGCCGGATTTGTAGTTGACGTGGTTGACCAGGATGACGGCAACGCTGTCGTCGATCAGCTCCTCGATTGCGGCCGCGTCGACGCCCTCCAGCCGCAGCCGCGTTCCCGGCCGGGTCGAGGCGACGCCTTCGGCCATGTAGAGGTCGGTCGGGAAACTGTCGCCCTCGGCAACGATGACCGACCGATCCGGCCGCATGCCGAGCGCTGCGTGCAGCAGCTTGTAGATGTTGATCGAGGTTGTGTCGCAGACCACCGTCTGCCCATCAGCCGCGCCGATCAGTCGCCCGAGCTGATCTCCGAGTTCCACCGGCATGTTGAACCAGCCGGCGGTGTTCCAGGCGCGAATGAGGTCGTGCGCCCATTCCTGCGTGGCGGCCTGCTGCAGTTCGCTGAAGACGACCGCTGACGCGGCGCCCAGGGAATTGCCGTCGAGATAAATCACGCCTTGCGGCAAGACAAAGCGTTCGCGCATGGAGCGCAGCGGATCGGCGGCATCCATTGCTTCGATTGTAGCGAGATCGGGTGTCGTGCTCATGATCCGGCGCCCCTCCATGGACAAACGCGCGCGGCGGAGCCTGCCGCCCAAACATGCCGGCGATCTTGAGTGGTCGCCCTTGAACTGTCAAACATTATATATAATTCACCCATTGAAAGGCTTTGATATATAATGATCCGCCGAGCGTTTATGTCTGATGGATCACGATGCTGGATGACGAGCAGACCTCGAAGACGGAAGCGGCCTATCGCCTGCTCAGGCGCGATATTCTTGCGACCCGGCTGGCGCCTGCCGCGCCGTTGAAGCTGAGCACGCTGCGCAACACCTACGGCATCGGCTGGACGCCGTTGCGCGAGGCGCTGTCGCGGCTGGAGGCGGAACGGCTTGTGACCGCCATCAGCAACCGCGGGTTTGCGGTCGCTCCCGTCTCTCGGGCGGAGCTCGAGGATTTGGCGCGTGCGCGGCTGGTGGTCGAACTGCCCCTGCTGGTGGAATCGATCGAGGAGGGCGACCGTGAGTGGGAAGACGCGGTCGTTGCCGCCCACTATCGTCTCTCACGGTGCGGGTCTGTTCTCGACGATCCATCGGATGATGCGGTCGACGCGTGGTACGAAAAACACGATGCCTTCCATGCGGCGCTGCTCAGTGCCGCGACATCCAGCTGGCTGCTGCGCTTCAATGCGACGATTTCCGACCAATTGCATCGCCATCACCGCTTTCTGGGTCTGGCCCCGACGCTGCGCGCCGCCGCCGGCCGCACGGATGGCCACCGGAAGGCCGTGGCGGCCCTGCGCGACGCCGTGGCGATCGAACACCATACCGCCCTGATGGAAGCGGCCCTCGATCGCGACGTCGAACGTGCGAAAACTCTGATGACCGCTCACATCGGCTACACGCTGCAGGTCTATGCCCAGAGTGAACCCGGCGCGGATGCTGCGCAGCCCCGTCCGAAAAGGAAGCGGCGATCGTAGCCGACGACGCAGGGCACTTTGTCTTCGTTTCACCCCGTTGCCGGCCAACGACTACGAGCGCCGCTCGCGGTGCCGAACGTCACGCTGAACAAAACGTCAACACATTCATTAAACTTTAAAAGGTTGCGGAACACAACTGGAACAGATAGTGTTTGTTCTGGGTTTGTTTTTTCTGATTCTGGTTTCAGAACCCCTGGGGGCCGCGATGCTGACGCGCAAACAACATGAGCTTCTGATGTTCATCCATGAACGCCTGAAGGAGAGCGGAATCCCGCCGTCCTTCGATGAGATGAAGGAAGCGCTTGACCTCGCCTCCAAGTCCGGCATCCACCGCCTGATCACGGCGCTTGAGGAGCGCGGTTTCATTCGCCGGCTGCCGAACCGGGCGCGCGCGCTGGAAGTGCTGCGGCTGCCCGACTCGATCGCACCAGGCCTCAATGCGGCGAGGAAGTTTTCGCCGAGCGTCATTCAGGGCAGTCTTGGTCAAACCGGCCAAGGGCAAGGCGGCCAAGGACAAGGCGCGATGGGCCAAGGCGGTATCGGTCGCCAGATCAAGCCGGGCTCGCCGTCGCGTTCGATGTCGGCCGGCAATGACGACGCCGTTTCGGCGGTGTCGATCCCGGTGATGGGACGCATTGCTGCCGGTGTGCCGATCGACGCCATCCAGCATCAGACCCATTCGATCTCGGTGCCGCCCGACATGATCATGGGCGGTGAACACTACGCGCTCGAGGTCAAGGGCGATTCGATGATCGAGGCCGGCATTTTCGATGGCGACACGGTCATCATCCGCAATGCCGACACAGCCAGCCCCGGCGAGATCGTGGTGGCGTTGGTCGACGATGAGGAAGCGACCCTGAAACGCTTCCGCCGCAAGGGCGCCTCGATCGCCCTGGAAGCCGCCAACCCGGCCTACGAGACCCGCATTTTTGGACCGGACAGGGTGAAGGTGCAGGGCAAGCTTGTCGGATTGATCCGGCGCTACTGAGCCGGCTTGGGTTTGTACTTTTCACGCTGGTTGTAAGGCGGCAGGCCGCGCGCTTCGCGGGAGAAGCGGCGTTGCTCGTGCCAGGGGCGATACGGCTTGTCGACGGCGAAGCGGATGGTTGGCGCTGCAGCTGCCGATTGCGGATCGAAGAAGACGGCGGCGCTGCCGTCGCGGGCCAGCTGTTTCTTCGTCACGACCAGCACCAGCGGGTCGCGGCACGGATTGTAAGCGGTGGCGTCATCGATGACGATCAGGCTCGCGAAGGCACAGGCCGGCCGCGCCGTCTTGCGGTCTTTCGCAAGCGCTACAATGGCTCCGGAAGGGTGCCGGGCGATACAGAGATCGCCGGTGCAATAGAAGGGCGAGCCGGGCGGCAGATCGAGCGGATCGAGATCGAACCGCGTATCTGTTGCCTCGAAAATCTCAGGTGGGATAATGGTTTCGGCCCGCAGCGCCCGTTTCCAATTGTCCGTGGTGAATTCGTTGGAGCGTTCGCGGTTGAGGGCGAGTTCGCCGCCACCGATCGGCATGGCCACCAGATGCGCATCCTCGGATATGAGCACGTCGGGCGTAAGCACCTGCGGCACCGTCAACAGGCCGGCCAGCGCGAAAGGCACGGCCGCCAACCTGAGCCAGGTGGTGGCCATGGTGGCGATGACGAGGGCGACCGCCACCAACAGCACCGAGCGAATGGAGATCAGCCCGACGGCGTCGACCGGCGAGCGCTCGGAAATCCAGGCCGATATAGCGATCATCGCCATCAGACCCTTGCCCATCACATAGAGGAACGGCCCGTCGGCGCCGAACGGCATCGCCAGTGCGCTGAGCACGGCAAAGGGCATGACGATCAACGAAACAATCGGCATCACGGCCAGATTGGCGATCAGGCTGAGCGGCGACACACGCTGAAAATGCCAGATGGCGAACAGCAAGGTTGCACTGCCGGCGATGATCGAGGTCATGGCGAGGCCGCCCATGGCCAGCGCGAATTTTCGCGACAGGAAGCCGACGAAGGAGCGCTTTGCCGGCGGCGTTCTCACCTTGTCGGCGCGGTAATCGGCCCAGCCGGCATAGGCGCCGACAAGGGCGGCGGTGGCGGCAAACGACATCTGGAAGCTGGGACCGACCACCTCGTGCGGCGACACCAGGATGACGGCAATGGCGGAGATCGCCAGATTGCGCATGGTGAGTGCGGCGCGATCAAACAGCACGGCGACAAGCATGACCGCCAGCATGATGAAGCTGCGCTCGGCGGCAACCACGACGCCTGAAATGACGAGATAGGCGGCGATGGAGACGAGTGCTGCCACTGCTGCATATTTCTTGACTGGGCGGCGCGAAGAGAAATCGGGAAACAGCGCAAAGGCGCCACGCAGCAACGCCATGATGGTGCCGGCAACCAGCGCCATGTGCAGGCCGGAGATGGAGATGATGTGGTAGATGCCGGTGCGCCGCATCGCTTCGTTGACCTCGTCCGGGATGCCGGCGCGCACCCCGACAATCAACGCCGCGGCAATCTCGCCTTCGGCGCCGCCGATCTTGCCCCTGATATGGTCGGCAATGTTTTCGCGCGCGTTCTCGATTGCCGAGGAGAGCCGCGCGGCCAGCGGCGGCGGTCCCTGCGTAGCAATGGTTTTCGGATTGCCGAGAAAGAAGCCGCTGCCGCCGATACCGGTGAAATAGCTGTCGAAGGAGAAATCGTAGCTCTCCGGCCGCACCGGACCGGTCGGCGGCAACAGCCTGGCATAGCCGGTGATCAGGGAGCCGGCGGTCATATCGGCGGGAACGGTCCGCGCCGAGAGCCTGACCCGCTCCGGGGCGTAGCGCAGCTTGGGGTAAGCGGTCGAAACCACGTCAAGCGTCAGCCTGATGCGCCCGCTCTCCATCTGTTCGAGACTGACGACGCGGCCGGTCAGCCGTGTCTGGATCTCGGAGCCGAGCATCTGCGTTCCGGCGCGCCAGGTCTCGACTTTGGCGGCGACGACGCCGAGCGCGCACAGCATCGCGGCCATGCAGAACAGATGCGTCCTCGGCCGAGGTCGCGTGGCGACAGCGCAACATGTCGCCAGCACCACAATGGCGATTGGCTGCGCAAAGCCGGGCTCGCCGGCCAGCGAGAAATAAATGATGACGCCGGCCGCCAGGAAAACCGGCACCAGCAGGAAGGCGACGCCCCGGTCGAGCTCCGTGTTGGCGGCCACGGCAAGGCTGCGGCGGAGCGCGGGCCATGACGGACGGCGAAGCCGTCTGCGCAGACGGGCGATAGATCCGGGCGCTGTGACTTGCGCCGGCAAGGCGTGACCGGGCAGCGCAGGCGCGACGCCGGGATGCGGCTCAGGCAGCGCGAGGGGCAGCGGCTCGGCATAGGGACTATCGGCAAACAGCGAGCGTTCGCTGACGCTTGCCTCGGCGCCTTCGCCTTCCTTCGTGCCCCGGCCACGTCCAGCCATCGGGTCTGCCCCTTGCGCCCCAGACCTCCTATGCTACATGAACGCGCAAAGCGCGAAAGTCCGTGCGGTCGCGTCCACCGCGCCGGAATTGACCATCACTCGCCAAGGACGCTCAATCCTCAATCATATCCCGGCCCTCCGCCCTCAGGCGAGCAAGCCCATCGCGCATTGCCTTCAATTGTTCGGGTGTATGACCCTGCCATTCAGCGAGCTCCCCCAGGATGAGCAACGGCTCACGGGAGCGGTAGGATTTCGTCGGATTACCGGGAAATTTTTTATCGGTCAGGTTAGGGTCATCCATGAAAAACCCCGTCGGCTTTACGATGTAAATCCTTTGACGACCGTCACCCGTTGCAAGCTCTGCTCCCCAGATGGCGGCTTCAAGTGTCTGGGTGAAATAGACCCATGACAGTGGTTTACCTCTGAAATTGGAAGGGTGGCCGACGCTCAGCAGATCCCCCGGTTTCAAATCCGCCCGGGTACCATGGTAGAACGGATCACCCTCCGTAGGGTCGGCGTTTCTGGTCATCGGTAGTCCTTCTTTCAATCTTGCCTCCTTAGTGGCGAGACCGGACTGCACACAGTTGCGGTGTTCACGATAATGATTGCAGAAAGGTCAATATGCGTGACCAAGCCAACGCTGTCACGGCGGCGTTGTAGTCGGGCAGTCCGCCTCCGTGAAGAAATGTCCGCTCGTCAGAGGGGGCTACCACCGTCGCAGCGATGTTCCAGGCACTGTGACGGACGCTGCAGCCGAATGGAACCCAGACATTGACGCTGCTGCCAAATGAGGTTGCGCGGAGGTGCGAACAGATTTTGTGCTACAAGGCTCCGGCGCCCGTTGACGCAACCGATAATTGCCGACGTGCCCCGGCCTCGTCCAGCCATCGGGTCTGCCCCTTGCGCCCCAGACCTCCTATGCTACATGAACGCGCAAAGCGCGAAAGTCTGCGCGATCACGCCCCGCTTTCCAAGGTTCCCGAGAGTTCCATGTCCGACACGGTCGTCACCCGTTTTGCCCCCTCGCCCACCGGCTATCTGCATATAGGCGGCGCGCGCACCGCACTGTTCAACTGGCTGTACGCCAAGCACACCGGCGGCACGATGGTGCTGCGCATCGAGGACACCGACCGCGAACGCTTCAACGAGGCGGCGACACAGGCCATTCTGGATGGGCTGACCTGGCTCGGCCTTTCCTGGGACGGTGAGGCCATATCGCAGTTCGAGCGCGCGCCGCGCCACCGTGAGGTGGCCGAGGAGCTGGTGCGCCTGGGCAAGGCCTATTACAGCTACGAGACGCCTGCCGAGCTCGAGGCGATGCGCGAGGCCGCACGCGCCAAGGGCTTGCCGCCGCGCTACAACGGCCAGTGGCGCGATCGTGCCCCCTCGGAGGCGCCTCCCGGCGTCAAGGGCGCCATCCGCATCAAGGCGCCGACCGAGGGCGAAACCGTGGTGCACGACCGTGTGCAGGGCGAGGTGCGCTTCCCCAACAAGGACCTCGACGATTTCATCATCCTGCGCTCGGACGGCAATCCGACCTACATGCATGCCGTCGTCGTCGACGACCATGACATGGGCGTCACCCACATCATCCGTGGCGACGACCATCTGACCAACGCCGCGCGCCAGACGGTGATCTACAACGCGATGGGCTGGGACGTCCCGTCGATGTCGCATATCCCGCTGATCCACGGCGCCGACGGCGCCAAGCTGTCGAAGCGGCACGGCGCACTCGGTGTCGAGGCTTATCGCGCCATGGGCTATCTGCCCGAGGCACTGCTCAACTATCTGGCAAGGCTCGGCTGGAGCCATGGCGACGACGAGATCATGTCGATCAAGGACATGATCTCGTGGTTCGACATCGGCGATGTCAACAAGAGTGCGGCGCGCTTCGACTTCGCCAAGCTCGAGTCGATCAACGGCGCGCATATGCGCAAGATGGCCGATACCGAGCTGTTCGACATTTTCGTCGCCACTCTGCAATACCTCGAAGGCGGATCTGCTATCGCCGCCCGTCTCGACGACGCCAGGAAGGCGCAGCTGCTGGCCGCCTTGCCGGGCCTGAAAGAGCGCGCCAAGACGCTGGTGGAACTGGCCGATGGCGCGGCCTTCCTGTTCGTCGAGCGGCCGCTGCCGATCGACGAGAAGGCGGCAGCACTGCTCAGTGCCGACGCGCGCGCTATCCTGCGCGGCGCACATGCCGCTTTGCAGACTGTTTCGGGCGATTGGTCGGCTGCCGCGGCTGAAGCCGCGGTGCGCGAGTTCGCAGCGGCCGGCGGCCACAAGCTCGGCGCCGTGGCCCAGCCGCTCCGGGCGGCCCTTACCGGCCGTAGCACCTCGCCCGGCGTGTTCGACGTGCTTGCCGTGCTTGGCCGCGAGGAAAGCCTGGCGCGGATTGCGGATCAAATCGATTAGGAGCGAGCTGGCCCAAAAAGATTGGCATTGAAAGGCGGGTTTCGCAGTGCAACATTAGGCCTTGGCCCAATCTGGCACGCACCTCCTAAAATGCGGTGGCGAGTTCGCGCATTCCGGTGATTTCGACGTGTCGTTTGCAGGAATTGCCTTGCCGGCATGAGGAACATGAAGGAGTTTGAGAATGAGCGAAGCTGCGACAAGACTGGAACCCGGCAGCAAGACGACGCACCCGTCGACTGCCACGCTCGAACTGGCCGGCAAGACGCATGAATTCAAGGTGCGAAGCGGCTCGGTCGGGCCCGACGTCATCGACATCGGTGCGCTCTACAACACCACCGGCGCCTTCACCTACGATCCCGGCTTCACCTCGACGGCGAGCTGCGAGTCGGCGATAACCTTCATCGACGGCGATGCCGGCATCCTGCTTCACCGCGGCTACCCCATCGACCAGCTGGCCGAGCATGGCGACTTCCTCGAAGTCTGCTACCTCCTGCTCTACGGCGAACTGCCGACCAAGGCGCAGAAGGACGATTTCGACTACCGGGTAACGCGCCACACCATGGTGCATGAGCAGATGTCGCGCTTCTTCACCGGCTTTCGCCGCGACGCGCATCCGATGGCTGTGATGTGCGGCGTGGTCGGCGCGCTGTCGGCCTTCTATCACGACTCCACCGATATTTCGGATCCGTATCAGCGCATGGTCGCCTCGATGCGGCTGATCGCCAAGATGCCGACGATTGCGGCCATGGCCTACAAATACCATATCGGCCAGCCCTTCATTTACCCGAAGAACGAGCTGAACTTCGCCGCCAACTTCCTGCATATGTGCTTTGCGGTGCCGTGCGAGGAATACAAGATCAATCCGGTGCTGGCGCGCGCCATGGAGCGCATCTTCATCCTGCATGCCGACCACGAACAGAACGCCTCGACCTCGACCGTGCGGCTTGCAGGCTCGTCGGGCGCCAATCCGTTCGCCTGCATCGCCGCCGGCATCGCCTGCCTGTGGGGCCCGGCGCATGGCGGCGCCAATGAGGCGGCGCTCAACATGCTGGGAGAAATCGGCCATGTCGACCACATCCCGGAATTCATCGCCCGCGCCAAGGACAAGAACGATCCGTTCCGGCTGATGGGCTTCGGCCATCGCGTCTACAAGAACTACGATCCTCGTGCGAAAATCATGCAGAAGACGGCGCATGAAGTGCTGGGCGAACTCGGCATCAAGGACGATCCGCTGCTCGACATCGCCATGGAGCTGGAAAAGATCGCGCTGACCGATTCCTACTTCATCGAAAAGAAGCTCTATCCGAACGTCGATTTCTATTCCGGCATCACGCTGAAGGCGCTGGGCTTCCCCACCACCATGTTCACCGTGCTGTTCGCGGTCGCGCGCACCGTCGGCTGGATCGCGCAGTGGAAGGAAATGATCGAGGACCCGCACCAGAAGATCGGCCGCCCGCGCCAGCTCTATACCGGCGCGCCGGAACGCGACTACGTGCCGATTGCGAAAAGGTGAAAGAGGGTGAATGGTGAATGGTAAGTAGCGAATAGCAGGTAGTAAGTAGCAGGTAGTAAGTAGCAGCTTGATTATAGGCGAGAGCGCGTTAATCCTATTCACTATTCACTATTCACTATTCACTATTCACTATTCACTATTCACTATTCACCGTTCACTCCTTACTAAGCCCTATTCGCTCTCCCGATGTGGCGAAGAACGACATCGGCGGCGATGTCGCCGGAGGGCCTGTCGGTGGCCATGCGTCTGGCAACCTCGCCAAAGCCGTCCTTTTGCCAAGCGCGGTAGGCGGTGTCTGAAAACAGTGCCTCGAGCTGCCGCGCCAGATAGTGCGGCCGCACATACTGGTTGTAGCTTTCCGGCACGACCGGCCGGTCGGCGATAAGGTTGGGCAAAGCAGCGCTCCACACCGTGATCAGGCTCTGCGCCATCAGCATGATCGGATCGAACTTGTAGCAAGAGATCATCGGTACACCCGACAACGCCAGTTCCAGTGACACCGTTCCAGACGCAATCAGCGCCGCATCGGCCTTGCCGAAGGCCTGCCACTTGCGCTCGGGATCGAGGATGACTTCCGGCTCCTGATCCCAGCGCGCCACCGATGTTTTGACCAGTTCGGCGACATGCGGCACCGTCGGCAGCAACAGCCGCAGCCGGTGGCCGCGCGCGCGAAGCGCCGACGCCGTCTCGCCGAACGGACCGATGAGCCGGCTCACCTCGCCGCGCCGCGACCCTGGCAGGACGAGCAGCGTCTTGACGTGATCGGCCGAGAGATCGCGTGGCTGGGCTTGCGCCCTGGCCGCGCCCAGCACGCCTGGATCATGCGTGAGGCGATGTCCGACGTAAGTGCCGGGCGGGCCGCCGAGGCGGCTGAGCTCCTTTACCTCGAAAGGCAGGATGCACAGTATGTGGTCGACATAGGGCTTCATCGCGGCCGCCCTGCCCGGCCGCCACGCCCAGACGCTCGGGCAGACATAATGGATGATCGGGATCGACGGATCGGCGGCGCGGATCTTTTTGGCGACGCGCAGCGAGAAATCGGGGCTGTCGATGGTGATCAGACAGTCGGGTTTTTCGGCGGCGACAACGCTCGCCGTCTGGCTGATCCGCCGCATCAGGCGCGGCAAGTCACGCAGGATGGCGCTGAGCCCCATCAGCGCGATCTCGGCGCCGTCGAACAGCGGCGCCAGTCCGAGCACCTGCAGATGCCGCCCGCCAGTGCCGACGAGTTGCACCTCGCGCCCGGTCATGCGCTTCAGCGCCTGCACGATGTCGGCGCCCAGCAGGTCGCCGGATTCTTCGCCGGCGACGATGGCAATCTTCAGCGGCTTCTCAGCTGCCATGGACAGACTCCGCAGCCGGCAGGCCGAACACGAACAGGCCGAGCGCATTGGCGCGCGCGACAACGGCGGGGCCTTCGAGGATGAGCGAACGGCCGGCTTCGACGGCAATGCCGGCGAGCCCCGCGGCATGCGCCGCCTCGACGGTCTGGGGGCCAATAGATGGCAGATCGGCACGCAATTCCTGGCCAGGCTTGGCGCATTTGACCAGGACACCGCGCGTCTTGCCGGCCAGCCTGCCATGGCCGCGCAACTGCTGCGTCCGCTCGAGCAGTCCGTGGGTGCCCTCGACGCCTTCCAGGGCAACAGTGCGGCCACCGATGGCAATTGCCGCCTGACCAATGTCGAGCGCGCCGATGGCCTTTGCCGCCGCGTGTGCCGCCTCGATATCGCGCCAGTCGGACTTTCGCGGCACTGCTTTGGTCAGCGGCCCTTCGGCCGCGACGAGCCGGGGCACGACTTCATGCGCACCGACAACCTTGACGCCCCGTGCCTCCAGGCCGCGGGTCAATATCTTCAACAGCCCGTCATCGCCGCGGGCAAGCGCCATGGCGAGCGAGGGTATAAGCGCCAATAGCCCAAGGCTCGGGCGCATGTCGACCAACCGCGGCCTGCGCCTGATCTCGCCGGCAAGCACAAGATGGGTGATCCGCCGGCGCCTCAGCAACGCAACCAGCGAGCCGATGTCTTCCAGCGCAAGGCTTTCATGCTCATAGATTGTGAGGTCGGACTGACGGTCGGCCTGACCTTCGACCAGGATGATGACGGGCGGATGTCCGGCCTCCGCCAGGCCGGCGGCAACTTCGACCGGCAAGCTACCGCCGCCGGCAATGATGCCGACCCTGGCGTCCGGCGCAAGATCGAGGCCCGTTGAAGTGGCCTCAGCCTTCGTCATCGGCATCGTCGCCGTCGCCACCCTTAAGCGACGGGACGGCAAAATGCCGCTTGCCGCGACTGGTGATGAAATCGATGATTTTCATGGCCGTCGGCGACGACGCAAACTCGGCCTTGGCGAATTCGATGTTCTCGCCGACAGTGCGGGAGCGGTCGAAGATGGTCTTGTAAGCCTTGCGCAGCAGGTAGATTTCGGCGCGCGGCAACCCGGCGCGCTTCAGGCCGATGATGTTGAGTCCACGCAGGCTGGCGCGATTGCCCACCGCAATGGCGTAGGGAATGACATCGCCGACAAAAGCCGAGCAGCCGCCGAGAAAGGCGTTGTCACCAACACGCACGAACTGATGAACGGCGCTGAGGCCGCCGATATAAACGCTGTCACCGACCTCGCAATGGCCGCCCAGGGTCGCGCCATTGGCGAAGGTGGCGTTTTTGCCCACGACGCAATCGTGAGCGATGTGGGCATAGGCAAGGAAATTGCCGTTGTCGCCGACGGTCGTCTCGCCGCGGCTGGAATCGGTGCCGAGATGCATGGTCACGCCTTCGCGGATCGTGCAGTTCTGGCCGATGACCAAAGTGGTGCGGCCGCCCTTGTGCTTGGTGTTCTGCGGCGGTCCGCCCAGTGTCGCCATTGGATAGACCTTGGTCGCGGCGCCAATGGTTGTCGCGCCCAGCACCGAGACATGGCTGACCAGTTCGACGCGGTCACCGATCACGGCGTCAGCGCCGACATAGCAGAAAGGTCCTATGAAGGCGCCTTCGCCGATCTGCGCGCCGGCCTCGATGACGGCCGAGGGGTGGATTGAAGTCTGTATTTTCATGAGCATTTCGAACCGTCAGCCGGTAACCATCATTGCCGAGATCTCGGCTTCGGCGGCCTTTGTGCCCTCCACCATGGCCTCGCAGGCGAATTTGAGCAGGTTGCCGCGCATCTTGATTTTCTTGACGTGGATCTTCAACTGGTCGCCTGGGACGACCGGTTTGCGGAATTTCGCGTTGTCGATGGTCAGGAAATAGACCAGCGACGGCTTTTCCGTGTTGAGGTTACGGATGCAGATCGCGCCGGCGGTCTGCGCCATGGCCTCGACGATGAGCACGCCCGGCATCACCGGCTGGTCCGGGAAATGGCCCTGGAAATGCGGCTCATTGATGGTCACGTTCTTGATGCCGATGGCAGAATCATTGCCGTCGATTTCGATGATGCGGTCGATCATCAGGAACGGATAGCGATGCGGCAAAAGCTTCATCAACCCCAATATATCGACCGCTTCGAGCGTCGCCGGCACCATCTCAGCTACTTCCCCCTTCGCCCTGCTTGCGCGTCCTGGCGAGCTTCCTCAGCATGGCGATCTCGCGCATGGCTTCCGCCATCGGCTGCGCCGGATAGCCTCCCCAGATCTCGCCCGCCGGCACGTTGCTCATGAACCCGCTTCTTGCAGCAAGCTTGGCCCCTGATCCGATGGTCAAATGATCGGCAAGGCCAACGCCGCCGCCCATGGTGACACCGTCGCCGACGGTGACGGAGCCGGAAATACCAGAGAGCCCGGCAATAATGCAATTGCGGCCGATGCGAACGTTATGGGCGATCTGCACCAGATTGTCGATCTTGGTCCCCTGACCGATGACCGTATCCGACATGGCGCCGCGATCGACGGTCGTGTTCGAGCCGATTTCGACATCGTCCTGAATGATGACGCGGCCGACCTGCGGCACACGCTCAGGGCCTTTGGCGCCGCCGACAAAGCCGAAGCCGTCCTGGCCGATCCTGGCGCCGCCATGAATGATGACGCGGTTGCCGATCAGCGCGTACTGGACGCTGACACCTGGTCCGATATAGCCGTCGCGGCCGATCTGGCATGACGGACCGATAACGGCGTGGGGGGCAATGACCGTTCCGCTGCCGATGCAAGCACGCGGGCCGACGACGGCTCCGGCCTCGATGATCGCGCCTGCCTCGATATGCGCCGTGGTATCGACATGAGCTTGCGGCGAGACCCCGGTTTCGCTGGTCATCGGACCCGGCGTAGCCGCTGTCGGGAACAGCAGCCGGCCGATCATGGCGAAGGCCTGCTGCGGGCGCGGATGCACCAGAACCGCAATGCCGGCCGGCGCCTTGCCGGCGAACTCGGCGGGACAAAACACGGCCGCCGCTTTCAGCGACTGCATCAGCGCGAAATTGCGCTTGCCGTCGACGAAGACGAGCGCACCCTCGCCGCCTTCGTTGGCTGGCGCCAACGCATCGATCGATATGTGGGCAAGATCGGAATCGACAAGCGATGCGCCGGTCAGATTCGCGACTTCGCCGGCCGTATACCGGCGTGATGGCGCGAAGAACACCGGATCGGTCATTCCAGAAGCAATATCCAGCTAGGTCGGATCAATTCTCTTCCGGACCCCAACGGCCCGGAAGCATCGTTACCGCAAGATCAGAAGCGGCTCGACATGCCGAAGTTGAATTCCTGCACGTCGTCGGTCTTTTCCTTCTTGACGGGCATCGCGTAGTCGATGCGGATCGGGCCGAAGGGCGATGACCACAACAAGCCGACACCAACCGACGCGCGCAACTTCATATCAACCGAGGCCTGAGTGACGCCAGGAGTATCAATCTTGCTGCCGTACAGTGTGGCGGCATCAGCAAACACAGCGCCACGCACGCCAAAGCTTTCCGGAATGACCGGTATCGGGAACTGAGCTTCCGCCGAAGCATTGAAATAGGTGGTGCCGCCGAGGTGGTCACCTGTTGCAATATCCACAGGGCCAATGCCACCATACTCGAAGCCGCGGATCATGCGGTCGCTGCTCTTGAACTGATCGAAGATACGCAGTCCATTATCGCCATAGCCCGCGATATGGCCAGCACCGCCGGAGATCAGGCCGACCAGATCCAACTGTTCTGATAGAGTCTGGTAGACGGTGCCGCGACCGGTAACCTTGACGAATTTGGCATCGCCACCAAGGCCGGCCACTTCCACAGTCGTGGTGGCGTAGATGCCTTCATGCGGGCTCTTCATGTCGTCTATGGTGTTGTAGACCAAGCCGAGACTGACGGACGATTTGATCCAAGGGCTTTCATCAATACCCTCTCGAATTGCGGCAGAAACGTCGCATTTCGAGGGATCATAGGTGCCGCTGGTCAAGCAGTCATCATCATATTTATACTTTTCCTGCGCGATATTGTACGCTAGCTGCGTCGAGATATTATCGGTGATCGGCAGGCCGAAGCGAACCGTCGCACCCAGCGTCTCGCTGTCGTAGTCCGAATAATTTCGCGTCTGCTGGAAGATATCGAAACCGGCGGCGATACGGCGCCCGAGGAAATAGGGCTCGGTGAAGGACAGGCTGTAGTCGCGCGAATTCTTGCCGCCGCCGGCCGAGACCTTGATGTACTGGCCGCGACCGAGGAAGTTGCGCTCCGCAACCGATCCCTCGACGGACGGACCGGCAGTCTCGCCACCGGTCGAATAACCGGCGCCGATCGAGAACTCACCAGTCGACTTCTCGACCACGTCGACCACAAGCACGACCTGGTCAGGCTCGGAACCCGGAACAGTCGAAATGTCGACTTTCTCAAAATAATCCAGCGCTTCCAGCCGCTTCTTCGCGCGCTGAATGAGAACCTGGTTGAAGGCGTCGCCTTCGCTGACATCGAATTCGCGCCGAATGACATAGTCGCGCGTGCGGTCGTTGCCGCGGATTTCGATGCGCTCGACATAGGCCTTGGTGCCCTGGTCGATCGTGTAGACGACCGAAATGGTGTGATTCTCGAAGTTACGGTCGCCGCGCGGCGTCACCTGGGCGAAGGCATAACCAGAACCCGCCACCTTCTCGGTCAGCGCGATGATGGTGTCCTCGACATCCTTGGCGTTGTAGACGTCGCCCTTGTGGGTCTGAACCACCGATTCCAGCGCCTTCGAGTCGACTTCGGGAATGGTGCTCTCGACGCTGACGTCGCCGAACGTATAGCGGTCCCCTTCCTGGACGGTGATGGTAACGGTGTATTGGTTGGTCGTGTCGTCGAGCTCGCCGACAGCAGAGACCACCTGGAAGTCAGCATAGCCGTGATTGTAATAGAAGCGGCGAAGCGATTCCTGGTCGGCGCGAAGCTTGTCCTCGTCATAGACGTCGTCACGCAGCACGAAGGACAGGAAGCTTGAGCGCTTGGTGGCGATGACGTCGGACAGGCGGCGACTCGAATAGGCGCTGTTGCCGACGAAATTGACTGCGGCGATCTTGGTGCGGCCGCCTTCGTTGATGTTGAAGACCACGTTCACGCGGTTGTCGCCGAGGTCCATGATCTGCGTCGTCACGGCGGCATCGTCGCGGCCAATTCGCTTGTAGGCAGCTTTCACCGCCTCGACATCGGAGTCCAGCGTTGCCTGCGAGAACGTTCCGCGTGGCTTCAACTGCACGGCGATTGCCAGCGCATTGTCCTTGAGCTTCTTGTTGCCCTGGAACAGAACCTGGTTCACGACCTGATATTCGGCAACCTTGACCACCAGCGTCGAACCGACCTGATTGATCTGCACGTCCGAGAACAGCCCGGTGCCGAACAGCGCCTTGACCGCATCGTCGATATCGGCGCTGGAAAACGCCTTGCCCGGCTTGATCGTGATGTAGTTGCGGATGGTGTCGGCGTCGACACGCTGGTTGCCGCTGACCTCGACTCTCGAGACAACGGCTGCCTGCGCCGCAGATGTGGCAACGAACTGCACGGCGAGCGCACCTGGTACAACCAGAGCGGCGGACATAGCCACCGCGGACGCGGCGCTCAAAAATTTGGATGCTGCCTTCATCGGGCTTTTGTACCTTTTCTCGAAGTCCCCACGGCGAGAAAACCGGACGTGCGGTAATTTCTCCTACCGTATTAACCGGATTTTCCCTACACGCAAGGCTTCTGGTTAATTTGTAATTACTTAACCCTGATGCGTGGCTTTCGCGTCACGCATACCCCCGTGCATGGTAAACGGCGTCTCAACATTGCCGGTGCTGAAGCCAAATTTCTTCATGATTTCAGCACCCAAACAGATCGTTCCAGAAGACGAAGCCCATAAATCCCAGCACCAGAAAGAGGCCGGCCCGGTATCCCATTTCCATCATCCGCTCCGATACCGGACGCCGGAAAACGGCTTCGAGTGCGTAGAACAGGAGATGGCCGCCGTCGAGGGGGGGAATCGGCAAAAGGTTCAGAATTCCGATCCCGACCGACAGGCCGGCGACGAGTTGCACCAGCCATAGGAAGCCCAGCTTTGCCGCCTGCCCCGACATCTTGGCGATCTTGATCGGGCCGCCCAGCTGGCATTTGTCTTCGCGGCCGACAACGAATCGCTGCAGGAACTGGCCGGTGCGCTGAATGACGTGCCCCGTCTCCTCGACCGCGGCGCCGACTGCTCCGACAGGGCTGTAGGTGATCAGCCTGGGCTGGCCGACATCCTTGTTGTTGACGACGCCGATGACGGCCACCTTGACCTTGTTGCCCAGTGCGTCCAGCTGCTCCATCGGCTCCGGCGTCGCGACGACCGTGACCTCCTTGCCGTCGCGCAACATGGTGAAGGTGATGGCGTCGCCGCCGCGGCCCGAAACTAGGCGCTGGACGTCGGCGAAGGTCTCAACCTTGCTGCCGTCGACGGCGACGAATCGGTCGCCTGGCAAAATGCCGGCCCTTGCGGCTGGACTGCCGGCGGTGACCGCCGCCACCATCGGCTCAAACACAGGGCGGCCATAGAGGGAAAACAGCACGGCAAAGACGGCAATGGTCAAAAGGAAGTTGAACAGCGGTCCGGCCACCACCGTGGCGGCGCGTTTCCAGATGGGTTGCGTGTGGAAGGCGACCTTGCGTTCAGCGTCAGTCAGCGTTTCCAGATCTTCCGAACTCGGCTGGCTCGACGTGGCGCTCATGTCGCCGACGAATTTGACATAACCGCCGAGCGGTATGGCGCAGAGCTTCCAGCGCGTGCCGTGGCTGTCGTTGAAGCCGAGAAGTTCGGGGCCGAAGCCGATCGAAAAGGCCTTCACGCCAATGCCGCACCAGCGGCCGACCAGGTAATGGCCCATTTCGTGAATGAAGACGACCACGGTCAGCACGAACAGAAACGGCACCAGCGTGCCGAGGACAAAGCCTTCCGTGCTGAAAAACGCGTGAAGAATTTCGTTCAAGTCATGCCCTCAAATTCACCCGCGGCAAAAGGTGTCGCCGCGACTGTGACATCAATCCAGGCGAATCCGTGGCGTGCGCCATTTCTTCGCCGTGAAATATCACTCAAGCCGGAAACAGCCCCTGCGCCGGATGATCGGCGCCCGCCGAAATCCAGCCGATCACGTATAGGGCAAAAGCCGCCGCGACAAGCCCGTCCACCCTGTCCATGACACCGCCATGCCCGGGTATCAACGCGCTTGAATCCTTGCGGCCGTGGCGGCGCTTGACCCAGGATTCGAAGAGATCGCCAGCCTGGGCAACAATCGACAGCACCAGCGCAACCAAGGCGAGGACGCCAAGATTGCCGGCCCCGGCGGCGGCAGCCAGAAGCACGCCGGCGGCCACGCCGCCGACAGCGCCGCCAAGCGCGCCGCTCTGCGTCTTGCCGGGGGATATAGATGGCGCGAGCTTGGGCCCACCGACGGAGCGGCCGACGAAATAGGCGAAGATGTCGGTCGCCCAGACCACGGCGAACAGAAACAGGATTGCGATCAGGCCGGGATGGTCGCCGCCGCGCAGCAGCGCCAGCGATAAGCCGGACAAAGCCGCGTAGGCAAGACCGGCTGCATCCCATTGCGCCGCCCCACGCATACGGGCGCCGACAGCAGCGACCACAACCATGGCCAGGACAAGAGACAGAAGCCACGATGCCGGCACGCCTGCAACCAGGGCGACGACGAAAACCAGAAGCAGCGCTTCGGGAATGAAGCCGAGGGTCGCACCGGCCAAGGGGCGCGACATGCGCGCCCATTCATAGAAGATGACCGCCGATATCACGGCGCAAAGCAGGCGGAACCACAGCCCTCCCAACCAGGTCAGGCCAAGCGCTATTGCGGCCAGCACCAGCGCCGAGACGATGCGAAGCTGAAGATTGTTCATCCCGCCGCCGATCACGAGGCAGCGACATCTTGAGCGGCAAGCCCGCCAAAACGGCGCTCGCGGCCAGCGAAATCGCGCAATGCGTCGGCCAGGTGTTCGCGGCTGAAGTCAGGCCAGTAGCAAGGCAGAAAAACCAATTCGCTGTAGGCTGCCTGCCACAGAAGGAAGTTCGACAGCCGAAGCTCGCCACTGGTGCGGATGACCAGCTCCGGATCGGGAATGCCTGCGGTGTCGAGGGCGCCGGCAAAAGTGTCTGCCGTGATCGCCTCTGCGTCGATCTCGCCGCGCGCCACTGCGGCTGCGAGCTTGCGTGCCGTGCGCACGATCTCGTCGCGCCCGCCATAGTTGAAGGCGATGACCAAGGTCAGCGATTCATTGCGCGCAGTCAGCGATTCGGCCTCTTCGAGCAGGCCCCTGATGTCCGGCTGCAGCCCCGCCCTGTCACCGATGATCCTGACGCGCACGCCGTTCTGGTGCAGTTCGGCCAGATCGCGGCGGATGAACAGCTTCAACAGCCCCATCAGATCGCTGACTTCGGCCTTGGGCCGCGACCAGTTTTCCGACGAGAAGGCATAGACGGTCAGGAAGGAAATGCCGAGACCCGGCGCGGCGCGCACCGTCTTGCGCAACGCCTCGACGCCGGCGCGATGGCCGGCAAGCCGCGGCATGCCGCGCGCCTTGGCCCAGCGTCCGTTTCCATCCATGATGATCGCGACGTGCGCGGGCGTTGCCATGGTCTCGCTTTCGGGCCGGTGTGGGCCGACCCTAAACCTGCATGATTTCAGCTTCCTTATCGGAAAGCAGGTGATCGATGGTGCTGATCGTCTCGTCGGTCAGCTTCTGAACCTGATCGGAGCGCTTGCGCTGATCGTCCTCGCTGATGTCGCCGTCCTTTTCCGCCTTCTTCAAGAAATCCATGCCGTCGCGACGGACATGGCGCACCGCGACGCGGGCGTTCTCGGCGTAGCCATGCGAAATCTTGACCAGTTCCTTGCGGCGCTGCTCGTTGAGCTCGGGCAGCGGAATCCTGAGATTGGTGCCGTCGACGATCGGATTGAAGCCGAGATTGGATTCTCTGATCGCACGGTCGACCGCGCCGACCATCGACTTGTCCCATACCGAAACCGAAATCATGCGCGGCTCCGGTACCGACACGTTGGCCACCTGGTTGATGGGCATGGTGGTGCCGTAGGCCTGGACCTGGATGGCATCGAGCAGATTGCTGGAGGCACGGCCGGTGCGCAGCGAAGCCAGATCGTGCTTGAAGGCGGCGATCGCGCCATCCATGCGCCGCTTGAGGTCGTCGAACTCACCACTCATCTTAGTCTCCTCGACCCGTTTGATCCGGGTTCAGTGCTTAGGGCCTATATTCGGACCCGCTTTCGAAAACTGATCCCCTTTTTAGGAGAGTATACTCCGGGTCACTCGTCGGCGACGATCGTGCAACGGCCGCCGCCCCGCAGAATATCGCCGAAACCACCTTTTTCGTGGATCGAATAGACGATTATCGGGATGTTGTTTTCGCGCGCAAGTGCAATTGCGGCGGTATCCATGATCGATAAGCCCTTGTTGATGACTTCGGCATGGCTGATGCGCTCGAAGCGGGTCGCATTCGGATCCTTCTTGGGATCGGCCGAATAGACGCCGTCGACCTGGGTGCCCTTGAACAGCGCGTCGGCGCCGATCTCGGCGGCGCGCAAGGCCGCGGCCGAATCGGTGGTGAAGAACGGATTGCCGGTGCCGCCGGCGAAAATGACGACCTTGCCCTGGTTCATATAGGCGGTGGCCTGGCGCTGGGAGAAACTCTCGCACAGTTCGGGCATGGCGATGGCCGACAGCACGACGGCGTCGACGCCGATCTTGTTCAGCGAAGTGCGCAGCGCCAGCGAGTTGATGACGGTGGCCAGCATGCCCATGTGGTCGCCGGTGACGCGGTCGCCGCCCTTGGATGCCACCGCCACGCCGCGAAAGATATTGCCGCCGCCAATGACGACGCCGACCTCGATGCCAAGTGCGCGGGCTTCGGCGATGTCGGCGGCGATTCGGTCGACCACCGAGACATCGATGCCGAAATGCTGCTCGCCCATCAACGCTTCGCCCGACGCTTTCAGCAGGACACGTCGATAGAGGGGCTTTGCCGTCATCTGGACCTCGTCATTGTTGCGTGTGGCAGCCTGGGCAGGCCGCCCTCGCGCGGACGCCGCCGCTGGCGCGATGCCGAGTTCCGATACACGAAGGGCGCCGCGATGTCACGCGGCGCCCCTCGCCCAATTCCGCCTTCCCGTCGCGGCCCCTCAGTTGCTGGTGATGCTGACGGCGTCGCCCTCGACCAGCAGCGGCGGCGCATAGCCCAACGGCTTGTCGCCGGTCACGGCGCCGCCGGTAACCCGGGCTTGTATGTCGGACCCGAAATAGGCGTACGGGAATGGCGGCGGTGTCTTGCTGACCGTATCCAGCCGCGCGCGAAGCTCGGCGGGTAAAGTGAAATCCAACGCCGCCAGATTGTCCTGCAACTGCGCCAGCTTGGTGGCGCCAAGAATCACGGTGGCGATGCCCGGTTGCGTTGCCACCCAGTTGAGCGCGACCTGCGCCATGCTGCGCCCGAGTTCGGCGGCAACTTTTTCGAGCTCCGCCACGATCGCCCAGTTGCGCTCGGTGAACTTCTGGAACCCCGGATGAGTGGTGTTGCGAAAGCGGTCGAGCCGGCCGGCATGGCCTTCCTGCGTCGGCCGGTACTTGCCGCTGAGCAGCCCGCTGGCCAGCGGGCTCCACACCATGATTCCTGCGCCATGGCGGGTGCCGAAGGGCACGAACTCATTGTCGATCGAACGCTCCGCCAGCGAATATTCAAGCTGCAGGGCCGACACCGGCTCGTAGCCGCGCCACTCGGCGATCGTCTGCGCGCGGGCAGCATACCAGGCCGGCACATCGGACAGGCCGACATGGCGAATTTTGCCCGCACGCACGAGATCATCCATCGTGCGCATGACCTCCTCGGCCGGCGTCAGCCCGTCCCAGACATGCAGGAGGTAGAGGTCGATATAATCAGTGCCCAACCGCTTCAGGGAAGCGTCCACGGCGCGCAAGATGTTCTTGCGGCCATTGCCGCCGGCGTTCGGATTGCCGGGCTCCGCGTTGAAGGTGAATTTCGTGGCGATCACCGCTCTGTCGCGCAAGCCTCGCTCGGCGATGAATTCGCCGAGCCAGGTTTCGGCTGTGCCGCCGGTGTAGAGGTCGGCGGTGTCGAAGAAATTGCCGCCGGCCGCGACATAGGCGTCGGCCATGGCGCGCGCGGTTTCCCTGTCCGCGCCCCAGCCCCATTCGGTGCCAAATGTCATGGTGCCCAGTGCCAGCCGGCTGACGCGCAGGCCGCTGTTGCCCAGTGTGTAATAGCTCATGGTCATGGTGTTTTTCCTATCCTGAGTTCTTGACGCCGGCTCACTGGCCAGGCGTCATCTTGACCCAGGGATTGCCGCGCTCATGCGTGGCGCGGTAAACGAAGCCGTCGACTTTCCAGCCGGTCCCGGAGCGAACCAGATGGTGCTCGTAGGTGCCCCAGACTTCCCACAGCGGGTCGCCATTGCCTTCCATCCGGTTCCAGGCATAGCCGTTCGAAGAGACGGTCGCCGCGTCTGCCTCAAAGATCACCTGGTGATTGGTGCGCAGATGCAGGCTGGTCTTGCTGCCCCTGAGGTTGCCGGCCCAGGTACCGATCAGATTGTCGGAGGGGATGGTGGCGGCAGGCTGTCCTGACAGGCTGCTGAAGTCGACGGTGACACGGTCGGCGAAATAGGAGCGGGCAAGCTTCCAGTCCTGCGCATCGACGGCACGGTCGATGGCATCGGCGATGCGGATGACGGCGCGTTCGTCGGCGAGCGCGCGCCAACCGGACGGCTCGGCGCCGCCGGCATCGACCGGCGCTAGGGCAAGGCCTGCGGCGAAGGTAGCGTGTTTCAAGGCATCCATCTCTCTTCTCCTTTGTGCATCGGTGATGGCAATATGGGTCAGCCCGTCGGCATCGAGAAGATTGAAGTGTTCGCAAGGACTATGCGATATCATGCATGAATGGACCGGGATCTGCTCAGTCATTTGCCTGTCATCGTCGCCGTTGCCCGACGCGGCGGCTTTGCGCTTGCCGCGGCCGAACTGGGCATGTCGCCATCCGCCGTCAGCCATGCGGTGCGCCTCGTGGAGGAGCGGATCGGCCAGCCGCTGTTTGCGCGCACCACGCGCAGCGTCTCGCTGACGGAAGCCGGCAAGGCGCTGGTGGAGACGGCAGCCCCTGCTCTCCAGGATATCGCCGACCGGATGGACCGTATCCGCGCCATCAAGGGCCGGCCCTCCGGCTTGCTCAGGTTGAACGTTCCCAACATTGCCGTTCCACTTGCCGTCACTCCCGTGGTCGCCGCGATGGCTGAACGCTATCCTGATGTGACCATCGAATTGCTCACCGATCAGGGGCTGGTGGACATTGTCGGCGAGGGTTTCGATGCCGGCATCCGGCTGGGCGAGATGATCGCACAGGACATGGTCACGGTCCGGCTGACGCCGCCATTCAACGCCGTGATCGTCGCCTCCCCCGCCTATGTCGGCCGGCATGGCCGTCCGCGCGGTGTGGCGGATCTTTCGGACCACAATTGCATCGGCTACCGGCTTGTGCGCTCCGGCGCACTCTATCGCTGGGACCTGACCGAGGACGGCAAGGATGTCGTGGCCGAGACGAAGGGTACGGTCATCGTCACCGATTCGCTGGCCGCGATCGACCTTGCGCTTGCCGGCGTCGGGCTGACCTATGTGTTCGAGCCGCTGGTGCGCGCGGAATTGGCAGCCGGCCGCCTCGTTCAGATCCTGCCGCAAACGGCGATCGAGGAGCCCGGCCTCTTCCTCTACTTCCCGCGCCGGGCGTCGATGGCGCCAAAGCTCAGGGCCTTCATCGACACCGCACAAGAAATCGGCCGAGCATCCTTGCGGACACCCGGCCGAGTTGCCTGAGCTGAGAAGCCCTTTTCAGGGGCTATTTTAAAACTACTTCTTCACCGCCGCCGCGACTTCCGCCGCGAAATCGGTCTCTTCCTTTTCGATGCCTTCGCCCAGCGCAAAGCGCAGATAGGCGGAGATCTTGGCCGGAGCGCCGATATCCTTCTCGGCATCCTTCAGCGCCTGCTCGACAGTGATGTCGGGATTGAGCACGAAGGCCTGCTTGAGGAGCACGACTTCCTCGTAGAACTTGCGCAGGCGGCCTTCGACCATCTTTTCGATGATCGCTTCCGGCTTGCCGGACTGGCGCGCCTGGTCGGCGAAGATCGCCTTCTCGCGCTCGACCGCTGCCGGATCGATCTGCTCGGCGGTCAACGCCAGCGGGTTGGTGGCGGCGACATGCATGGCGACCTGGCGGCCAAAGGCGTTGGCGGCATGCTCATTGCCCGTGGTCTCGATCGCGACCAGAACGCCGAGCTTGCCAAGACCATCGGCAACCGCATTGTGGACGTAGGTTGCGACAGCACCGTGCGGGACGGTGAGCTTGGCCGAACGGCGGAAGCTCATGTTCTCGCCAATGGTGCCAACGGCGTCCTTGATGGTGTCAGTGACCGACTTGTCCGAACCCGGATACTTTGCGGCAGAGACAGCCTCCGTCGTGCCATAAGCAAGCGCGACCTTGGCGACATTGCGAACGATCTCCTGGAACTGCTCGTTGCGGGCCACGAAATCGGTCTCGGAGTTAACCTCGACGATGGCGGCCTCGCGGACGCCGGAGTCGACGCCGATCAGGCCTTCGGCGGCAGTACGGCCAGCCTTCTTGTCGGCCTTGGAAATGCCCTTCTTGCGCAGCCAGTCGACGGCCTCTTCGATGTTGCCGTTGGTCTCCGTCAACGCCGCCTTGCAGTCCATCATGCCCGCGCCGGTCAAGTCGCGGAGTTCTTTGACCTGTGCAGCCGAAATGCTCATTGTCGCCTCTTTGTTTTAAATGCACCGACGCACCACCGGTACTCGGTGATGCGTCCGTCTAGCGTGCCAAATATGAGAATGATGAAGGCCGCAACCGGCCTTCGACTGTCAAGCTTCCGGAGCGTCCGCAGCCGGGGCCGGAGCCGGATCAAGCGCCGGTTCGACCGGAGCTTCGACCGAGGCGCCGATGTCGACGCCGAGCGCGCCCTGCTGGCGGGCGATGCCGTCGATAGCAGCCTTGGCGATCAGGTCGCAATAGAGCTGGATGGCGCGCGCCGCGTCGTCATTACCGGGGATCGGGAAGTCGATCTTGTCCGGATCGCAGTTCGAATCGATGATGGCAACGACCGGAATGCCGAGGCGCTTGGCCTCGAGAATGGCGATCGCTTCCTTGTTGGTGTCGATGACGAACATCAGGTCGGGGGTCGAGCCCATGTCCTTGATACCGCCGAGCGCCTTGTCGAGCTTCTCGCGCTCGCGGTCGAGGTTCAGGCGTTCCTTCTTGGTCAGGCCCTGGGCCTCACCGGCCAGCATCTCGTCGAGCTTGCGCAGGCGCTGGATCGAATTCGAGATCGTCTTCCAGTTGGTCAGCATGCCGCCGAGCCAACGCGAATTGACATAATACTGGGCCGAACGCTGCGCCGCGTCAGCGACGATATCCGAAGCCTGGCGCTTGGTACCGACGAACAGCACGCGACCGCCCTTGGCAACGGTGTCGGAAACCTGCTTCAGAGCCTGGTGCAGCAAAGGCACCGTCTGCGACAGGTCGATGATGTGGATGTTGTTGCGGGCGCCGTAGATGTAAGGCGCCATCTTCGGGTTCCAGCGGTGGGTCTGGTGGCCGAAGTGAATGCCAGCTTCCAAAAGCTGGCGCATGCTGAAATCAGGCAGTGCCATTCTTAGTTCCTTTTCCGGTTAGCCTCCACGGACACAGGCATTTTTGGACTTTGTCCTCGAACGCCACCGGAGGTTTCAGCCGGATTTCTCCCGGGCAGACACCAAAGTCCGTGTGTGGAATGAGCGCGCATATAGAGGGGAAGCGCTGCAAACGCAAGCGGTGAGGTGCTTCATCGCTCAGCGCGCGGCAATCAGCGCTCCGGTGCCGATCATGGCGCTGCCGGCGAACCGGTTCATCAGCCGCATGCGTCCGGGCGTCCTGAACCAGCCGGATGCCCTGCCCGCCAGCGCGGCGTAGATGCCAATGGTGAGAATATTGGCGCCGACGACGACTGCCACCACCAGCAGGCCGTCGGCAAACGTCATGGTGTCGAGGTTGAGGATCAGCGGCATGATCGAGGCGTGGAACAGGATCGCCTTCGGGTTGCCGAGCGCCACGGAGGCGCCAAGCAGGAACGACCGCGACAATCCGGTTTGGGGGATTCCTTGCGCGGCCGATTGCGCGGCCGCGGCCCGCCACATCTTGATGCCGAGGAAAATCAGGTAGGCCGCACCGGCGTATTTCAACAGGAGAAACACCCATTCGAAGGTCTGGGCCAGCGCCACCAGCCCGAGCAGTGCCAGGGTGACCAGCACGGCATCGCCGGCGGCAATGCCCATTCCGGCGACGAACGCACGCAGGAAGCCGCGTGCCACGCCGTTGGTGATCACCGTGAACATCGCCGGTCCCGGCGTGGCGGCGGCAAGTGTGATGGCAAGGCAATAAGCCAGGAATGCCATTAGCGTCACGATCGGCCCTTTCCGTTGGGTACCCGTACGCGCCTGAAGATCGCAACGATCTCCTCGCGGCTGCATTCGATGGCGCCGAGCCGCACCGCCCGGTCGCGCTCGAAGCCGGTTATGTCATAGTGCGGCGCCGATGTCCTGGGCGGCCCCTGGTAGGACGAACGCTTGACGCCAAGCTCGGCGGCGAAACGATGCAGTTCGTCCGTATCGTCGGCCATCAGGTGGCACCAGCGATGGCCGGCCCATTTCCAGATCGCCGCATCGACATAGACCGCCATCGGGAACTGCCATCAAGCCTGCCGTGGCCAGCGCCGCATTGTTGCTATTTCGAGACCGGACAAGGCTTGGTCTGATCGAACAGCGACAGGTTGACCAGCTTTCCGGTCATCGAGAACTCGCCATAGTCCATTGTGAGGTCGCGGGTGATGCCGTTCTCGTGCAGCTTGAAGCTGATGCGGTATTCCGGCACCTCTTCGCCCGATTTGTCGGTCTCGTCGAAATAGGCGATGTCGACCGGCCAGTATTTGTCGCCGGCAAGCTTGGCCAGCGCCGGCGCTTCGGGGTCGGCCTTGTCGCCCTCGGCCTTCTTGCCGACGATGACGGTGGTGGTCATCACCTTGTTGGCATCCTCCGAACCGTCGAACAGGCTGGTTTCGTAGAAATTCTCGCCCTTCTCGGCCTTGCCGATCAGTTCGACCAGATGCTGGGTCGGGAACTGGGTGGCGGCGAGTTCCAGGCTGTTCTTCTCGGGCTTGTCGATATCGACCTTGAGACCCTTGGTCTCTTTTGTGGCGGTGCCTTTGACCTCCTTGTCTAGGTTCTGGTCGACGAAGGATTTGGTCACGAACGAGAAGGTCTTGCCTTCGGCGTCCTCGAACGTGGTCGTCTGCTGGTCGGTCAGCCTGGTGTTGTCGCCGGTGGCGATCTGGGTGACGAAACGGAATTTTACCGTATAGCCCTCGCAGGGCGAGCCGTTGAACTCATAGACCATGCGGCCGGAAATCCCGGTGATGCCCGAGCGGTCCGACGCCTTGTCGAGGGTAAGATCGTAGACGGCGCGATGCGCCTGCAGCGCCGGCACGGCAAAGGCTGGAGCCATCGAGAACAGCACCGGAAAGAGAACGGCGTGGAAGGCAAGGCGCGTTGCGCGCATAAGGGGCTCCGATCGTCGCAGCTGATGGCAGGCCGCAGGTAAAGATGGTCCAGCTTAAAAAAAGTCGTGGCGGAAGCGAGGCAAAAATAGCAATTTCGGCCCGGCCAGCGCGGCGTCTCCAAGCAATAGGGAAATACCATGAGTGAAACAATCGAAAAGCGGCTAAGCGATCTCGGCGTGACGATACCTGCCGCCGCAGCGCCCGCCGCGAACTATGTGCCCTATTGCAGGTCCGGCAATCTTTTGTTCACCGCCGGGCAGTTGCCGCTCAAGGACGGCAAGCTGCAGGCAAGCGGCCTGCTCGGCCGCGACGTCGATACCGCAACCGGCAAGGAAGGCGCAAAGTACTGCGCAATCAATGTCTTGGCCCAGGCAAAAGCAGCACTTGGCGATCTCGAAAAAATCCAGCGTTTGGTCAAGATCACCGTCTTTGTTGCATCAGTGCCGGATTTCGTCGAGCAGCATCTGGTCGCCAATGGCGCCTCCGATTTCCTGGTCGCCGCCCTTGGCGAGCGCGGCAAGCATGCCCGCTCCGCCGTCGGCACCGCCTGTCTGCCGCTTAATGCCGCAGTGGAAATCGAAGCCGTCTTCGAGGTCGCATGAGCAGGACCAAGACAATGACCGACCTTTCCTGGCTGACCGCCCGCCCGGTGGCGCATCGCGGCTTTCACGACATGAACAAGACGCGCTGGGAAAACACGCTGTCGGCCTTCGCGGCTGCCGCCGAGCGCGGCTATGCGATCGAATGCGACGTGCATTTGTCGTCCGACCGCGTCCCCGTCATCATTCATGACGGCGATCTCAGGCGGTTGACCGGCCAGGACGGCTTCGTCTGGCAGCGCACGGCAGCGGAACTGGCGGCGCTCAGGATCGGCGGCACCAAGGACCATGTGCCGACACTGCAAGAAGCGCTCGACCTGGTCGACGGCCGTGTGCCGATGGTTGTCGAACTGAAGGGTGTGCCCGGTTACGACGAGGGCTTGGTGGCAAGCGTCGGCAAGATGCTGGAGCGCTACAAGGGCAAGGCGGCGATCATGTCGTTCGACCACTGGCTGGTCCGCGATTTCCCCAGGGATGCGCCTGGCATTCCGGGTGGGCTGACCGCCTATGGCAGGGACAACCAGTTGATCGAGGCGCATTTTGCCATGCTGGCACATGACCTCGCCTTCACCTCCTATGCCGCGGGCGATCTGCCGAACCCGTTCGTCAGCTTCGTGCGCGAAAGGCTTAAAATGCCTGTCATCACCTGGACGGTGCATGACCAGCCGGCGGTGGATCTCACCTTCAAATACGCCGACCAGATGACGTTCGAAGGGTTCGAACCCGATCTGGTGAAAGTCGCCTGATGGGAGTGCCTCAAACGTGACTTGTAGCGGCCCCGACAGAGCTTAAATAAGTCCCATGGATCAGGGTGATGAAGGTGACGGGCAAACGGCGAATGCGGAGTTTTCCATCCGCGTCGCCGCCGGCATCAATGCTTTCACCTGCGATGAGTGGAACGGCTTTACCGGCACAACCCGCAGCGACACAGAAAACGGCTATAACCCTCTCGTTTCATATGCTTTTCTGAGCGCGCTTGAAGATTCCGGCTGCGCCGTGCGGCGTACCGGCTGGCAAGGTCATCATCTCAGACTGGAAAATGCCCAAGGCAGATTGCTTGGCGCCGTGCCCTGCTATCTCAAATCGCACAGCCAGGGCGAATATGTCTTCGACCACGGCTGGTCCGATGCGTTCGAACGCGCCGGCGGCAACTACTATCCGAAACTGCAATGCGCCGTGCCGTTCTCTCCGGTCACCGGCCCGCGCCTGCTGGTCAGCAAGGGCGAGGACAGCGCCATTGTGAAGGCCGGTCTCGCAGCGGGCTTGAAGGCGGTGACGGAAAAGCTCGGCGTGTCCTCCGCGCATGTCACCTTCGCCAGGGAAAGCGACATTGCAACGCTGGAAGCAGCCGGTTTCCTGCACCGCACCGACCAGCAGTTCCACTTCTTCAACGAAGGCTTTTCGACCTATGACGATTTCCTCGCCACGCTGGCATCGCGCAAGCGCAAGGCGATGAAGAAGGAGCGCCGCGAGGCGCTCGTCAACGGTATCTCGATCGACCGGCTGACCGGCAAGGACCTGACCGAAAAGGCGTGGGACGATTTCTTCGCCTTCTATATGGATACCGGCAGCCGCAAATGGGGCCGGCCCTACCTCAACCGCAAGTTCTTCTCGCTGATCGGCGAGCGCATGTCCCAGGACATCCTGTTGATCATGGCCAAGCGCAATGGCCGCTATGTCGCCGGCGCCATCAACTTCATCGGCTCCGATGCGCTCTACGGCCGCAATTGGGGCTGCATCGAGGACCACCCGTTCCTGCATTTCGAAGTCTGCTACCATCAGGCCATCGACTTCGCCATCGAGCGCAAGCTGAAGGTGGTCGAGGCTGGCGCGCAGGGCGAGCACAAGCTGGCGCGCGGCTACCGTCCCGTGACCATGCATTCGGCGCACTACATCGCACATCCCGGCCTGCGCAATGCTGTGGCCGACTATCTCCGGCGGGAACGCCGCGAGGTCGAGCGGATGGGCGAAATTCTGGAAGAGCATACGCCGTTCCGCAAGGATCTTGAGGAATAGCGATCCGCCCCTGCCCTCGCCTGACCATCTTACCTGACCATCTTGCCGGTCCGGGACAGCTTCGCTACACCGGGAGCATACTCCCGGAGCGCCGCCATGACCGAGGCCTACGACCCCAGCAATATCTTCGCAAAGATCCTGCGCGGCGAAATCCCCTCGCACCGCATCTACGAGGATGATGCCGTGGTCGCCTTCATGGATGTGATGCCGCAAGGCCCCGGTCACACGCTGGTGGTGCCCAAAGCACCGTCGCGCAATCTGCTCGATGCCGATCCCGCGACGCTCGGCCGGCTGTTCACCAGGGTCCAAACGGTCGCGCTGGCGGTCAAAAAGGCTTTCGGCGCTGACGGGGTCACCATCCTGCAGTTCAACGAACCGGCGTCCGGCCAGACCGTCTACCACCTACATGTCCATGTCATCCCGCGGTTCGAAGGCATCGCGCTCAAGCCGCATACGGGGCAGATGGAGAAGCCCGAAGTGCTGACGGAGAACGCGGCGAAGATCCGAGCAGCGCTGAACGGTTGAGGTGGCGCGCGCCTCAGGGCGATGCGCTCAGCCACAATCCACCACGTCGGTTAGGAAAATATCAAACCACGCCGTGATAACGTGCTCCGTACCGGGATGCGTTTGGGTTTTCAAAATCGTGGAACATTCGGTTGCGACATCAGAGCCGTTGGTAAAAGCAGCTGCCGGGCGGGCCTTTCTGCGCACCTTGGCGGACGCGTACCGGCGACACCGCCTGCTGCACGCGATGGCCATCGCTGCCCTGCTTTTGGCAGCCGCGGTCGGCCTGCGCACCGGAAACATGCCGGATTTCGGCGTGCTGGAAGACTATTCCCAATACCTTCTTTTCGCTTTCTGGATCGGTGGCTGCGCCTTCGCACTCGGCAGCTTTTTTCACCTTGCACTCATCAAGCGGGATCCTGAGCCGCTCGGCACTTTTCTGCGATCGATCGGCGGCGTCTTCGGCGACGCCGAGCGCAACGCCAACAGCCTGAATGGTCTGGCCGCGTGCATTGCGCTCATATCCGCTTTCGGTGTGTTGAAAGGCGCGGTCGCGATCCTTTCGCCATTCGCATGGGATCACGCATTGGCTCAGGCCGACCGGGTGCTGCATTTCGGCCGAGCGCCCCATGAATGGCTGTGGTTTATCGTCCAGTCGCCGCTCGCCGTAAGATCGTTCAACCTGGCTTACAATTCCTGGTTCGTCGTCCTTATCGCCTCGGTCTTCATCGCTTGCATCACGCGCAGGGACACGAAGCTGCGTCACCAGTTCCTGATGAGCTTCATGCTCGTGTGGATACTGGCGGGTTTTTTCCTGGCGATGGGCCTGTCTTCGGCAGGGCCGTGCTTTTACGAGCGACTGGGGCTGGGCAGCGACTATCATTCCCTGATGCAAGCACTCGCCGCCGCCGATCGCATCTATCCGATCTGGGCGCTCAGCACGCAGGACATTGTGTGGAGCGGCTATATCGGGGCGACGCCAGGCAGTCTCGGCATATCCGCCTTCCCGTCCATGCATGTAGCGATGGCGGTGCTTTTCGCGCTTTATGCAACACGCCGCTCACGGTTGGCCGGCCTTTTGATGTGGGCATTCGCCGCAATCATCATGGTCGGCTCGGTCGTCCTTGGCTGGCATTATGCCGTGGATGGCTATGCGAGCGTTCTGATTTCGATCGCCATCTGGAAGGCGTGCGGGTACTTCCTGGGCAAGTTTGCACCCGAGGGCGTCGCCGCCTGACCTAACAACATCTGCCCTGAAAAGCAGGGGCGCTGTGTCGGCAAACCGGCCAGCCAATGAAAAAAGGGCCCGTCACCGGGCCCTTCATAGGCGAACCTTTCAGCTCTTGCGCGGCAGTTGCGGCACCAGGCTGCGCTTGCCGCCATCCTTGCCCTTGGGCTCAGGCTCGTCCTTGCCCTTGGGCTGAGGCTTCTGCGCCACCGCCTTCTTGGCGACGGGCTTCTTGGCCACCGCCTTGCGGGCTTTCGGCGTCTCTTCCGGCTCCTGCTTCGGCTGCACCGGGGCTTCGTCGGCCAGTGATTCGAGCTTCAGGCCGGTTTCGCCGGTTTCCTTCTTCTCGACGGTGACGCGCACCGTGCCGCCCTTCTTGAGCTTGCCGAACAGCACCTCGTCGGCCAACGGCTTCTTGATGTGCTCCTGGATGACCCGGCCGAGCGGCCGCGCACCCATGCGCTCATCATAGCCCTTGTCGGCCAGCCAGGCGATCGCGTCGGACGACAGGTCGAAGGTGACGCCCCGCTCGGAGAGCTGGGCCTCGAGCTGCATGACGAACTTCTGCACCACCTGATGGATGACCGGCACCGGCAGCGAACCGAACGGGATGATCGCATCGAGACGGTTGCGGAACTCCGGCGTGAACAACCGGTTGATGGCCTCGACATCGTCGCCTTCGCGCTTGGTCGATCCGAAACCGATCGCCGCGCGCTGCGCATCGGATGCGCCTGCATTGGTGGTCATGATAAGGATGACATTGCGGAAGTCGATCTGCTTGCCGTTGTGGTCGGTCAGCTTGCCGTGGTCCATGACCTGCAACAGGATGTTGAACAGGTCCGGATGCGCCTTCTCGACTTCATCCAGCAAGAGCACGCAGTGCGGATGCTGGTCGACCCCGTCGGTCAACAAGCCGCCCTGGTCGAAGCCGACATAGCCGGGAGGCGCGCCGATCAACCGCGAGACGGTGTGGCGTTCCATATATTCCGACATGTCGAAGCGGATCAGCTCGACGCCGAGCGAGGCAGCCAGCTGCTTGGCGACTTCGGTCTTGCCGACGCCGGTCGGGCCTGAGAACAGGTAGGAGCCGATCGGCTTTTCCGGTTCGCGCAGGCCGGCACGCGCCAGCTTGATCGCCGAGGTCAGCGCGGTGATGGCGGTGTCCTGGCCATAGACGACGCGCTTCAGCTCGATGTCGAGGCCTTGCAGCACCTTCTCGTCGTCGGCCGAAACCGTCTTCGGCGGGATGCGGGCCATCGTGGCGATCGTGGCTTCGATCTCCTTGATGCCGATCGTCTTCTTGCGCTTGGCTTCCGGCACCAGCATCTGCGAGGCGCCGGTCTCGTCGATCACGTCGATCGCCTTGTCCGGCAGCTTGCGGTCGTTGATGTAGCGGGCCGACAGTTCCACCGAAGCCTTGATCGCCTCGTTGGTGAACTTCACCTTGTGGAATTCCTCATAATAGGGCTTGAGGCCCTTCATGATCTCGATGGCGTCCTCGATGGTCGGCTCGTTGACGTCGATCTTCTGGAAGCGCCGCACCAGAGCGCGGTCCTTCTCGAAGAACTGGCGGAACTCCTTGTAAGTGGTCGAGCCGATGCAGCGGATGGCACCCGAAGACAGCGCCGGCTTCAACAGGTTCGACGCATCCATCGCGCCGCCGGACGTCGCACCGGCGCCGATGACGGTGTGGATCTCGTCGATGAACAGCACGGCGCCCGGATAATCCTCGAGCTCCTTGACGACCTGCTTCAGCCGCTCTTCGAAATCGCCACGGTAGCGCGTGCCGGCCAGAAGCGTGCCCATGTCGAGCGCGAAAATGGTGGCGTCCTGCAGCACTTCGGGCACATCGCCTTCGACGATGCGCTTGGCCAGACCTTCGGCAATCGCCGTCTTGCCGACGCCGGGATCGCCGACATAGAGCGGGTTGTTCTTGGAGCGGCGGCACAGCACCTGGATGGTGCGGTTGATTTCGCTCTCGCGGCCGATCAGCGGATCGATCTTGCCGGCCTTGGCTTTGTTGTTGAGGTTGACGCAATAGGCAGTCAGCGCATCCTGCTGCTGCTTCTTCTTGCCGCCTTCCTCCTGCGGCTCGGCGCCGTTCTGGCCGCCCTGCTCGTCATCGGCGCCGCGCGGCGAGCGCGTCTCCGATGCGCCGGGGCGCTTGGCGATGCCGTGCGAGATGTAGTTGACCGCGTCGTAGCGGGTCATCTGCTGTTCCTGCAGGAAATAAGCGGCATGGCTCTCGCGCTCGGCAAAGATGGCGACGAGCACGTTGGCGCCGGACACTTCCTCGCGGCCGGATGACTGCACATGGATCACGGCGCGCTGGATGACGCGCTGGAAGCCGGCGGTCGGCTTGGAATCCTCATCGTAACCGGTGACCAGATTGTCGAGTTCGGTGTCGATATAGGTCAGAACGGTGTGCTTCAGCTCGTCGAGATCGACGTTGCAGGCGCGCATAACGGCGGCCGCCTCGGTGTCGTCGATGAGGGCGAGCAGCAGATGTTCTAGGGTTGCATATTCATGGTGCCGCTCATTGGCGAGCGTCAGCGCCTGGTGAAGCGCCTTTTCCAGGCCTTGGGAGAAAGCCGGCATGTTACCTCACTTCTTCTCCATCACGCATTGCAGCGGATGCTGATTCTGTCGGGCGAAATCCATGACCTGAGACACTTTGGTCTCGGCCACCTCGAATGTATAGACCCCGCACTCGCCCACCCCATGATTGTGAACATGAAGCATGATGCGTGTGGCGGCTTCGCGGTCCTTTTGAAAAAAACGCTCCAGGACGTGAACCACGAACTCCATGGGCGTATAGTCGTCGTTGAGGATGAGGACCCTGTAAAGGCTGGGCTTCTTGGTCTTGGTCTTGGTGCGCGTAATGACGGCTGTGCCGCGACCGGCCTCATTGCCGTCGCCGTCACTTTGCATCCGCACCACGCTTGTCGTGGCAGTCAAACCTGAAGTCACGTAATCCTGCCTCTTTCGAATCCCCATGGCGAGTTCGATATGTAGGTGTTCGATGGACGATTTTAAGCCCTTCTTGTTAGCTGACAATATGGCTAGGTGGGCAAACGGAGGCGATTTTCAAAATCGTGAACCGCCAAAGCCCCGGAATTGAAACCGGCATGAAAAAACCCGGCCGCGCATCCGCGACCGGGTCTGTTTTGCAAGCCCGAAAGGCCGTGCCTGGTATTCTCGAGCGAAATTACTTCGCCTTGGCGACAATCGATTCGAAGGGCTTGTAAGCCTCCTTGGCGAGATCGGCATAGAGATCGCCGAACTTGGTCGCCTCGGCAACGAAGCTCTCATAGCTCTGCTTGGCGAAGTCGGACTGGATCTCGACCGCCTTTTCCAGCGATTTGGCGGAGAACAGCTTTTCGACCGCGGCGCTGCCGGCTTCGAAGCTCTTCTTGGTGTATTCGCCAGCTTCAGTGGCGATCGCCTGCGCGCCCTTGGAGAGCGAGGTGAAGCTCTTCAATCCGGTATCGGCAAACTCCTTGCCGTATTTCGAGAAGTCCTCGTAGGTCTGGGTCATTTGACGTTTCCCTTGGCGTTTTGAAGCGCCCTTGCCTGAGCGCGGTTGTGCAATGCACGAGAATATATTGTGCGCTGCACAAAAGTCAAGATTTCAGCGGCATCAGGCCGCGCTGCGCCGGCAACAGCTAAAATTCGAATAAAGAAAGGCTCAAGCCCGAGGAAAATGGTGAACGCGCCGGTTACCATAAACGGATTGGTAACGCTGGCCGCGATAGTTTGACGACAAGTGAGGTCGGATCCCTTTGCCGCCTCCAGGGCAATGAGTTTCAAAGGAACTATCAGTGCGTCAGGCGTTGTCGGTCTTCGGTTTAAAATCCGCATCTTCCCTCAAAACGATCATGATCCTCGCTTTGGCGATGTCATTTGTCGTTGCGGATGCCGCGTCCTCGATGGCCGCCAGGTCTTCGGCGATCGTCGTCGACGCCAAGACCGGCAAGGTGCTTTATTCCTCCGATGCCAACGGCCGGCGCTACCCGGCGTCGTTGACCAAGATGATGACGCTCTATCTGACCTTCGAGGCCATGGCGAAGGGCCGGATCAGCAGGAACACGCCGGTGCCGTTCTCGGCCAAAGCGGCGGCCGAACCGCCGACCAAGCTCGGCGTCAAGGCGGGCGGAGCGGTTTCGGTCGAGACCGCCATCCTGTCGATGGTGACCAAGTCGGCCAATGATTCGGCGACCGCGCTCGGCGAACTGCTCGGCGGCAGCGAAAGCAATTTCGCCCGCATGATGACCGCTAAGGCGCGCGCGCTCGGCATGGACGGCACCGTGTTTCGCAATGCCAACGGCCTGCCCGATCCCGGCCAGTTCACAACCGCCCACGACATGGCGATGCTTGGCATAGCGCTCAGGGAACATTATCCGCAGTATTACGGCTATTTCTCGCAGCGCTCCTTCCTTTACGGCCGCCAGCGCATCAATGGCCACAACCGTCTGCTCGGCCGCATCAAGGGCGTCGACGGCATCAAGACCGGCTATACCCGCGCCTCCGGCTTCAACCTCGTCTCGTCGGTTTCGGATGGCAACCGCCGCCTCGTCGCCGTCGTCATGGGCGGCACTTCGGGGCGCAGCCGCGACAACCAGATGGCCGGCCTGATCAACGCCTACATGCCGCGCGCATCGACCCGCGGCGGCGGCGCCCTGGTCGCCAAGGCCGGCGGCGACAATCCGGTCAAGGCGCTGGCCAAGGTCTTCCTGCCCAAGCATGACGCGCCGACGCCGGATGGCAAGCCGATCGTTGAAGACGATGCCGTAGCGTCCAATGACGATCCGACATCCGCTGACGAGCAGTCTGCTGAAGGCCAGTCTGCCGACGAACAGACGGTGGCCGCGGTCGAAGAGCCCGCCCCCGTCGTCAAGACCAGGAAGGTCAAGACCGTCATCGTGACGGCGCCGAAGGTCGAAACTGCGCAGATTGTGGCTGCCTATGCCGAACCCACGCCTGTATCCCCACAGGCGGTCGACCCGGTCAACACGGCCTCGGTGCCGGCTGGTTGGGCGGTGCAGGTGGCGTCGTCGCCCAAGCAGTCCGAAGCCCAGGCTTTCCTCGACAAGACCGCCAAGCAGGCGCCCAAAGTTCTTGGGGCTGCTTCCGGTTTCACCGTCGCCTTCGAAAAGGATGGCGAGACCTATTACCGCGCCCGGTTCGGCGGCTTCCGCTCGAAGGACGCGGCCTGGAATGCCTGCAATGCCCTGAAGAAAAAGAAAATCGCCTGCTACGCCGTCCAACAGTAGGGCGGCGTCGGAACCATCTCCCGGAAATTTACTGCGTCGAAGGAGACTAGTTGTGATTGGAGAGCAAGACGTCCTTGGCTTCGTTGATCCGCGCCGCCAGGAAAGACGTGCCGCCGATGTCGGGGTGCAGGCGCTGCATCAGGCGGCGGTGCGCCTTGCGGACATCCGCCGCGGCGGCCCCCGCTTCAAGACCAAGGATCTTGTAGGCCTCCTCCTTAGTCATGGCGCCCGCACCTGGCGCAACACCCAGCCCTTCGCCACCGTTCGCCTCAGCGTCTTTGCGCCAGACGGGAAAACGGCCGTCAAGATACGTCTCTAGGAGTTGGCGGCTCTCCGGGTCGCCGGGGAGTTCGCGGTAAAGCTGCTGCAGCTCGGCCAGGCCCATCGCGCCCAGCATCTTGCCTTCATGGCGGCCGGCCAGAACCAGGCCTTCAAGCCCGCCCGTCTCGTGATCAAGCTCCATTTCCAGTGCGGCGGTCCGCACCGTCGAGCGCTTGCCGGGCGCGGGCCCGACCGACGGCCGCTTCATCCGCACCGAACCGTACCAGGCAAGGGCCGCGGCCAGGATGAGGCCTGCAAAGCCTTCGCGCCCGACCACCAGAACGGCGAGCCCGACCAGCGCCAGAAGCACCGGCCCGAGCGTGCGCATGCCGCTTGCCAGTTTTTGCGCATCGGCGCGGACAAAGATCGTCGCCGCGCCGAGCAGCACCAGAAACAGTGCAACAAGTGCAATGATAGCGCCCATCAATTCCCGCCGCCCCTGAGATGCTCGATCAGCAGCCGGTCTCCCGGCCTGTCCCTTGCCTCGAGCGCCTTCAATCCGCCGGTCGCATAGACGGCAACCGCCGAAAGCAGCCCGGCCAAGGTCGCGGCAGCCCGCCGATCAAATCGGAACCAAGCCCCTTTGGACAGCCGCGCAATCTCCTTGAACGCCCTTTCTGCGCCGGAATCATGACCTTCCTGGAAGACGAAGACGGGAACGCCGTGCAGGCCGAGGCTGCCGGCCTTCTGCGCCAGGTCGTCGATGTCCTCTTCCATGGCGTCGCCGATATAAACCAGAGCGTTGACCTTGGCCGCCGCCGTTTCCTTTAGCGCATGCGCCAGCACCTTGCCGATCTGGGTGTGGCCGGCACGGCAGTCGATCCGCGTCATCAGCTGCTTCAGGGCATTGGTGTCGACGACAAAAGCCGACGAGCGGCACTCGCCCAACCCGCGAAAATAGGCCAGTTGGACACTGAGGGTGCCGGCCTTGCCGACGGCGTCGAACATTTCGCCCTGCAGCTTGATGGCGAGATCCCAGGTCGGCTGGCGGCTCATCGTTGCGTCGAGGGCAAGGATCAGCCGGCCCGTGCCGGTCGCGACAAGCGTCCGGGCCTGACGGATAAAGGCGTCGATCTCGCCGGCATTGGATTGAGGCTTGACCGGCGCAGGATCGGCCCTTGCGGGCACACGCTGCTTCTTGTCGCTCATAAGAAGCAAGATGTGGCGTTGTCGGCCCCCTTGCAAGTCCAGCCTTGGACAAGATGAAGGGCCAGCGCTCAACGCTCTGGGAGAAGCGGCCGCTCCCTTGGCTCTACAGCAAGCCCAGATCGGCGAGCTCGCGCTTTAGTTTCGGCGGCATCTCGACCATTCCGGCCTTGCCCTTGCCGATGTCTGCGGGCGCATCCGAAGGTTTGAGATAACGCCAGCCCTGGAAGGCGCGGCGCGGCTGCCAGTCGGTGCGCACGACGTCGAGGTCGAGCATCAGGCGGCAACGGCCGATGCCTTCGTCGTCCGTGAAGGGCCTGATATCAGTGATCAGCTGGCGGCATTGCACGCTGCCCTTGATCACCCAATAAAGCGAACCGCCATCGGTGACCTCGGCGCCGCGCGTCGGCACCATGCGGGTGGTGTGCCAGTGCTCGGCGGGTTCGCCGGCGCGGCGGCGCTCATCGAGGCGGAAGGCGATCCATTCTTCGAGGTCCTCGACGCTGTCGCAACCGACGCACAGTTTTAGGAGATTGAGTGCCATCGCTTAAGGTTTAGTCCGGCGCGCGATTGCGTCAACGGCCCTGCCCGACTTCTCCACAGTGCCAGTGGCGTTGCACGGTCAGCATTCCACGACATTGACGGCGAGCCCACCAAGGCTGGTTTCCTTGTACTTCTCGTTCATGTCGAGGCCCGTCTGGCGCATTGTTTCGATCGCGGCGTCGAGCGGCACGAAATGGACGCCGTCGCCTTTGATCGCCAGAGAGGCGGCGGTGACCGCCTTGACGGCGCCGAGCGCATTGCGCTCGATGCAAGGCACCTGGACCAGGCCGCCGACCGGATCGCAGGTCATGCCGAGATGATGTTCGAGCGCGATTTCGGCGGCGTTCTCGACCTGCTCGGGCGTGCCGCCCATGACGGCGCAGAGACCGGCGGCAGCCATCGCCGAGGCCGAACCGACCTCGCCCTGGCAGCCGACCTCGGCGCCGGAGATCGAGGCATTGGTCTTGATGATGCCGCCGACGGCGGCGGCCGTGAGCAGGAAGTCGCGGATGCTCGGCTGGTCGGCCTCGGGGTGGAAATGCAGCCAGTAACGCAGCACCGCCGGCAATGTGCCGGCCGCGCCATTGGTCGGCGCGGTGACGACGCGTCCACCGGCGGCGTTCTCTTCGTTCACCGCCATGGCGTAGATCGACAGCCAGTCATTGGCCAGCAAAGGGTTGGGCTTGTTCTGCTGCCATTGCTCCTGCAGCTTGTCGTGCAGCATGCGGGCACGACGGCGCACTTTCAGCCCGCCCGGCATGATGCCGTCCTGCGACAGGCCGCGGTCGATGCAGCCCTTCATGGCGCCCCAGATCGCATCAAGGCCGCTGTCGAGCTCCTCGCGCGACATATGCGTCTCTTCATTGATGCGCTTCATGTCGGCGATAGACAGGCCGCTTTTGCCTGCCATCTTCAGCATCTCGACGGCGTTCTTGAAGGGATAGGGCACCTTCTTGCCTTCTGTGGTCACCGAGCCCTTGACCTTCATCCGCTGCAGCTCTTCCTCGGACACCACGAAGCCGCCGCCGATGGAATAATAGATGCGCTTGAGCAGCAGCCGGTCGCCGACATCGTAAGCGTAGAAGGCCATGCCGTTGGCGTGGCCGGTGAGCGGCGTCTTGCGGTCGAGCACCAGATCCGTCGCCGGATCGAAGCGATAGGAGGGATGGCCGCGTGGCGATATCCGCTTCTCGGCGGCGATGCGCGTGGCGATGCCTTCGGCCTGATCGGGATCGACCGTCTGCGGTGTCAGGCCGGCAAGTCCGAGGACAACGGCACGATCCGAGCCATGGCCGATACCGGTATAGGCGAGCGAACCGTGCAGGCTGGCGCCCAGACGATCAACTTTCGCGCCGGCCGGGCGCGGCCAGTCGTCTCCGGCGATCTCGTCGAGAAACCGCCGCGCCGCTGTCATCGGTCCCATCGTGTGCGAACTCGACGGTCCGATGCCGATCTTGAACAGGTCGAAAACCGAAAGAAACACGCTGCGCCGTCTCCGGGAATGGGATCAAGACCTACATATAGGACTTTCCATGATGTTTGTGCTGTTTTGCGGATTGCGGCGCTGCACCTGCCGACCTTGTTTGCTCCGGCAGCGACATCCCCGGCTGAAAGCGCGTCGCGCTGAAACGGATTCATGCGACGCGCTTTAAGTTCTTGTTTTAATGCATGTGGTTGTCCCAGAACCGCAGCTCACTTCTGGGCGACATGCTTTGGAGCATCGAACTGACCGCTTTGCCTGTGGTAAAAGGGGGCATGGGCGATTCCTTCCATCTGTCGACGGCTGATCTGGCGGCGCTGGCTTTTTTCCTGCTCGCATGGTTGCTGCATACGCTGGCGTCCGACGGCAGACTGGTCAGCCGGGTGTCGTTGACGATGGCCATGAACGTGCAGCGCGAGGCCTGGATGCGCACCATGGCCGAGCGCGAAATCCGCATCGTCGACACCGCCATCATGAGCGGCCTGCAGCAAGGCACCGCCTTTTTCGCCTCCAGTTCGCTGATTGCGCTCGGTGGCTGTTTCGCGCTGCTTGGCGCCTCGGATCAGGTCCTTGACGTGCTGAACGACCTGCCGTTGAACGCGACCTCATCGCGCTCCGCCTTTCAGATCAAGGTCTTTGGCCTGGTCCTGATCCTGGCCTTCGCCTTCTTCAAGTTCGGCTGGGCCTACCGTCTCTTCAACTACTGCACGATCCTGATCGGCGCGGTGCCGATCCCCTATGGCGAGGCGTCACGCAACCCGGTCAGCGAAACGGCGGTGTGGCGCGCGGCGCGCATGAACATGCTGGCCGGCAAGCATTTCAATTCAGGCCTGCGCGCGGTGTTCTTCTCGATCGGCTATCTCGGCTGGTTCGTCGACCCGATCGTGTTCGTGCTGTCGACGCTGCTGCTACTGGCGGTGCTGGTGCGGCGTCAGTTCTTTTCCGCCGCAAGGCAAGCCGTGATCGGTCAGCCGCCCGGGCCGGGGAAAAGCTGGTCGATCCGGCCCGACAGCCAATAGGCGGCGAGCCCGATCCACTCGCGGATCGCCATGGTCGTGGTCTGCAGCGAATCGGGTGCGTTGTCGCGAAACAGGCCAAAGCCTTCCTTGCCCGAGGTGCGATAGTCGACCGGCCACGGGACCGTGTGAAAGCCGGCCTTGTCGAACAGCGCCTTGGCGCGCGGCATGTGGAAGGCGGAGGTCACCAGCAGCCAGGTTTCGCCCGATTTCGGCGTTACCAGTTCCTTGGTTAAGACGGCATTCTCATAGGTGTTGCGGGATTTGCTCTCGAGCATCAGGCGATCGGCGTCGACGCCAAGCGCACCGAGCAGCCGCGGCGCGGTGGCCGCATCCCCCTCGCCATCGATGAACAGTTCACCGGTGCCGCCCGAGATAACCACTTTCGCCTCGGGAAAGCGCCGGGCAAGGATCGCCGCCTCGACCATGCGGTCGCCGCCGGAATTCAGCTCATAGCCGCCGCGCGCCAAGTTGATGGCGCCCTCGAAGCCGCCGCCGAGCACGACAATGCCGTCGACCTTCCGCGGCAGCGGCGGCTTTGGGAAGCGCTCTTCGAGCGGATTGAGCATCATGGCGCCAAGCGACGTCCAGGCCGACAGCGCCAGAATCAGGAAGGCGAACACACTGCCCGTCGCCGCCAATCGCCGGCGGCCGATCAGCGCCGCGAGCAAGCCGGCAAGCAGCAGGAAGATCGCCAGGTTGAGTGGTTGGACGAAGAACCAGAATACCTTGGAGAGATAGAAGAACATTGCCTGCCTATCTCCAGCTCAAATTGTGACGGCCGGTGAAGTGCTCGACCGCACTCGCTACCGCTTCCGCTTCGAGGCGGCTTAACTCCCTGCCGAAAACAAGGACGCCGTTCGCGTTGGTCAAGCTGATGACTTCCGACAGTCCCACTTCGTCCGTGGGATAGGTATGGTCGAGGATTTCGACCCTAAGATGCCCTTTCAAAGGCAGTGACCACCGATTTCGCAAGGAACCCCTCACCGAGCGCACGGCTGCAGTGTCGGTCAGCCGCAGGGTTTCCCTGCCGAACACCCGCCAGATGAAATCCTTGCCCAGGAAATAGGTGAAGAGGGCAATGACCGCCACGAAGGACAGCAGGCCGAGCGTGCCGCTGGTGAGCGTTGCGGACGACATATCCGTCAATCCCATGTAGCCGGTGTAGGCGACGATCGCGGCCCCGATCAGGACAAAGACTGTCCTGAAATCCGAGGTGCGTGGCGGGTTCGTGATCAGCAGTTCGTTTCCCGTCTCGACGATGGAAATGCGAGACGGAGGCGGCATGCTACCACCACTTCTCCGGCTGGAAGGTTCCCGCCGCCTGCTCGATGACGGCGGCTGTCTGGAACAGGGTTTCCTCGTCGAAGGGACGGCCAATCAGCTGCAGGCCGAGCGGCAGGCCCTTGGCATCGAGGCCGGCAGGCACGGCAATGCCCGGCAGTCCGGCCATGTTCACGGTCACCGTGAAAATGTCGTTGAGGTACATTTTGACCGGATCGGCGGCCATGTCCTCGTCAGCGATGCCGAAGGCGGCCGACGGCGTCGCCGGCGTCAGGATGACGTCGACGCCGTCGGCAAAAACCGTCTCGAAGTCGCGCTTGATCAAATTGCGCACCTTCTGCGCCTGCAGATAGTAGGCATCGTAATAACCTGCCGACAGCACATAGGTGCCGATCATGATGCGACGCTTGACCTCCCGACCGAACCCGGCGGCTCGGGTCTTTTCGTACATGTCGACAATGTCCTGGCCCGGCACGCGCAAGCCATAGCGGACGCCGTCATAGCGCGCCAGATTGGATGATGCTTCGGCAGGCGCTACGATATAATAAGCCGGCAAAGCATATTTGGTGTGCGGCAGCGAAATGTCGACGATCTCGGCGCCGGCATCCCTGAGCCAGGCAATGCCCTTCTGCCACAGCGCCTCGATCTCTTCCGGCATGCCGTCGACGCGGTATTCCCGGGGAATGCCGACCTTCATGCCCCTGATCGGTTTGCCGATCGCCGCCTCGTAATCCGGCACCGGCCGGTCGACGGAAGTGGTGTCCTTGGCGTCGACCGAGGCCATGGACTTCAGCATGATCGCGGCATCGCGCACGTCCCGGGCGATCGGGCCCGCCTGATCGAGCGACGAAGCGAAGGCGACGATGCCCCAGCGCGAGCAGCGGCCATAGGTCGGCTTGATGCCGACGGTGCCGGTGAAGGCGGCTGGCTGGCGGATCGAGCCGCCGGTGTCGGTGGCGGTGGCGCCGGCGCACAGGAAAGCCGAGACGGCGGAAGCCGAGCCCCCCGACGAGCCCCCCGGCACCAGTTGGGCATTGTCCAGCGTGCGCGCGGTCTTGGTGCCGCCGGCCGAAACGAAACCGCCATCGCCCTGATGCGTGGTCGGCATCACCACCGTGTCGAGGCGCGAACGCCGCCACGGATTGACGACAGGGCCGTAATAGGAGGTCTCGTTGGACGAGCCCATGGCGAACTCGTCCATGTTAAGCTTGCCCAGCATGACGGCGCCGTCTGCCCACAGATTGGCGGTGACGGTCGATTCGTAGCGCGGCTTGAAGCCGTCCAGCACATGGCTGCAGGCCTGGGTGTGGATACCTTCGGTGCCGAACAGGTCCTTGATGCCGAGCGGGATGCCTTCCAGCGCACCGCCCTGGCCCTTGGCGAGCCTGGCGTCGGAAGCTTTGGCCATATCGCGCGCCTTGTCGCCGGTGACGACGATGTAGGCATTGAGCACCGGATTGGCGCGCTCGATGGCACCGAGATAGGCCTCGGTGATTTCGACGGCCGAAATCTCCTTGGCGCGCAGCTTGGCGCGCGCCTGCGAAATTGTCAGATGGGTCAATCCGCTCATCAAAGGCTCTTTTCGTAAAACACCGACCACTCGGAATCGGGATAATCCAGCACCGGCCCGCAGCGCGAGAAGCCGGCGCGTTCGTAGACGGTCCAGGCGGCGGGATGGCGGTCGCCGGTTTCAAGCACCAGGCGCTTCAGCCCTTCGCTGCGCGCCAGCGTTTCGACATGCTCGACGATCTTGGCGCCGATCTTCCTGCCGCGATGCGAGGGCCGCGTGTACATGCGCTTGACCTCACCGACGCGGGCGTCATGGCGCTTCAGCGCGCCGCAACCGATGGCTTGCCCGTCGTCGCGGGCGATGAACACGGTGGTGTCGTCGCCAGCCATCTGCTCGACCGTCAGATGGTAGCAATGCTCCGGCGGCGTCAGTTCGAGCAGCGTCGCGTTGAGCTCCTCGACCAAAGCGCGGACATCGTCCTGCAGCGGCGTTTCGACGGCGATCTCGATTGCCATCGGCCAGCTACTCCACGACCTTCGGCACGAGGAAGAAATTCTCGTCAGTGGCCGGCGCGTTGGCGACGATATCGGCAGCCTTGTTGCCGTCGGTGACGATGTCTTGGCGCTTCTTCATCTCCATCGGCGTCACCGATGTCATCGGCTCGACGCCGGAGACATCGACCTCGTTCAGCTGCTCGACAAAGCCCAGAATGGCGTTCAGCTCGCCGGTCATGCGCTCGGCATCCTCCTCGCTCACCGCAATGCGGGCGAGACGCGCGACGCGCTTCACAGTTTGCAGATCAACGGACATGTCTTTAGCCTTTGGGAAAACCAGATGGCGCTATAGCGGCGTGGCGCGTTCCGCGCAACATCGATCGTGCTTGGGGATAGAGCCCGTTCATGCCAGGGCGGCATTTCAGCCTAGGGCAGCGATACACCCTCGCACAGATAATAGCTGCCGCCATTGCCGGCCTGCTCGCCTTCGTCGGCGGTCGGGCGCACCGAGACGATGTCGATTTGGGTCGCGTTCATCTGCGTGATCGACAGTATATCGGGAAAGAGAAAGCCCGGCTCCTGGCAGATGGCAGTGACCGCCCAGCTCGGCGAGCGCGTCGCCTTGGTGACCTGGACGAACTCGCAATTATACTCGACGCTTTGCAGGCCGTCCGCCGACAAGATGACATTGCCGGTGTCGATCAGCGTCTGCAGCGTGTCCTTTTTGGCTTGCGCGCAAAGCTCCTGGGTCTGGAGGTAAACGCCCTTGATGAAGTCCTCGGCGGCGGATGCGGGCGACGCCGCAACCAGCATCGACACGCAAAGAGTCACTCTCAAGCCCATGGTTTGATTCCCCTTTGCGACAAGGGATCGTTCAAACGATCGCTTTATAGTGTGATCGTTTGGCCGATCGCTGGCAAGGCTACGTCGACACCTGACCCTTCGAGGCCGGCCACGAACTTCTCCGCCGTCGCGTCGATGATCGGGAAGGTGCCGAAATGGCAGGGAACGACCGTGTCGAAGTGGAAGAAGCGCCGGCAGGCCAGGGCCGCCACCGCGCCGCCCATGGTGAAGCGGTCGCCGACCGGCACGAGGCCGATCTTCGGCTCATGCAGTTCCTCGATCAGCGCCATATCGGAGAAGATGTCGGTGTCGCCCATATGGTAGAGCGTCTTGTCCTCCGGGAAATGCAGGACCAGCCCGTTGGGATTGCCGAGGTAGACGTTCTGGCCGCCATCGAGCCCAAACGACGAGGAATGCAGTGCCTGCACGAAGGTGGTGGTGAAGGCACCGCAATCGACGGTGCCGCCATGATTGCCGGGATTGATCTTCTTGCCGTCGACGCCCTTGCCGACCAGGTACATGCAGATCTCGTAATTGGCGACCAGCTGGGCGCCGCTCTTCTTCAGCACCTCCACCGCGCCGCTGACATGGTCACTGTGGCCGTGGGTCAAAAGCACATGGGTGACGCCTTCCGCCGGCCCCTCCCAGCCGCTCGTCCATGATGGGTTGCCGACGAGATAGGGGTCGATCAGGATGGTCGCGCCTGATGTCTCGACGCGGAAGGCGGAATGTCCGTACCAGGTCAATTTCATCGATCGTGTTCCTCGATTTTGGTTGCGCCGGAAGATAGAACGCCGGCAGCAAAATTAAAGTGACATAGTGTGCTCGCGGTTCAAAAGAACGTGTCGCGGTCTTTGTTACGGCAAGTCTGGGTCACGGTAAGTCTGGGTCACGGTTAAGACTGGGTCACGGTAAAGCTGGTGGGGAAAGCCGTTGGGCATCATAGCAATCGAGGATCTGCCGTCACGCCTGGAAGGCGGCAGGACGCTGGCCGGGCTCGACCTCGGCGACAAGACGATCGGTGTCGCCGTTTCCGACCGCGGCCTGTCCTTTGCCCATCCGCGCCCGGTCATCCTGCGCAAAAAGTTTTCGCTGGATGCGGCAGCGCTGCTCGCCCAACTGCAGAAGGACAATGTCGGCGCGTTTGTGCTCGGTCTTCCGATCAACATGGATGGGTCGGAAGGTCCCCGCGCCCAGAAGTCGCGCGCCTTCGTGCGCAACATGGCAGGCATAACCGACCTGCCCTTCGTGCTGTGGGACGAGCGGCTGTCGACGGTGGCGGCGGAGCGGACGCTGATCGAGATGGATTTCTCGCGCCGAAAGCGCGCCGACAAGATCGATTCGGCGGCTGCGGCCTTTATTCTGCAGGGAGTTCTGGACCGGCTCCAGTCGCTTGACCCACGCGATCGGACGGAACCGGATTCCCCGCCTGCCGCCTGACCCAGGCCATGATGTTGCGGCGGCGGCGAAACGCCCACAATGCCATCAGCAGGAAGCCGTCGAAGATGCAGGCCCTTGCCACCATGCCCGGAATGATCGCCGGATCGATGCCCAGCATCTGCCCGTAGAGCTGGAACACGAAATCATGCAGCTGCCGGCTGAGCATGACGTAGCCGAAATTGATGTCGTTGAGCGACAGGAAGAACCAGCCCCAGAACAGAGCGAGTGGCGCGGCCCACAATGCGAACAGCGTGCGCATCAGTGACCGTCCCTGCGGCTGGAGCCGCCTCTGCGACCGCTGGGACCAATGTCCGGACGGCCGGAAATGCGCGACAGCAAGGAGCCGTGCGCGGCACCCTTGGCTATGGCATGGGCGGTGGCGCGGCTCTCTGCCTCCCGAGAAACCATGACAGCGAAGACCGACCTCCGCTCGGCCAGCATGGCGACATAGGAGGCCAGAAGTGCCGCCAATTGCACGGCGACAACCAAAAACAGGCCGTTGATGCCTCGCGCTGCGCCGCCGATCAGGATGAGCGACAACACCGCGGATGCCGAAATGAAGGCGGTCCGCGCCACACTGTCGGCTCCGTCCGGGCTCGCCGCGGCGTTAACCAGGCTCTCGACGAAGACCCAGCAAAACAGCACCGCCACGACCAGCAAGGCGATGGCCAGCGGCGCCACGACGGCAGCATTGTCGAGATCGGCCAGACGAGTGTTTTCCACGACGACGCCGAGCACGCCCAGAGCGCCCGCAACGCCGCGGTTTCCATCGACACAGATGAACGCCAGCAGGGCGAAAACCAGCGCCCAGTGCAAGGCCAGAAAGGACGTCAAAATGTGCCGCATGGCATTCCTGCTTTGGTGACAAAGACAGTGGGGTCTGCGGCCTGCGGCTGCAACGGAAACCATTCGTTAAGGTTAACGGCTGTCCACAGGCAGGCAAATTCGTTCACGGCCTGGCGGAAGGCCCTCAATTCACCGGCGGATAGAGCGTGTCGATGATCATGCGCGCATCGTGGCGCGAATCGAGCATGCCATAGGTGTTGCGCCACTGGCCGGCGAGCCGCGTCTCGACGAAGGCGTCCGCAATCCGCCCTGCCCCCAGCCGGCGCAATTCCGCAGCTGCCGCCGACAGCGCCAGCTGTTCGGTCAGCAGGCGGGCCGACCCCTCATCGGTGCCGGCGACCTGCATGGCCGCCTTGAGCACGCCAATGGTTCCGCGTCCGCCGGCGCCGAGATCGCGGTCGATGCCGGCCAGCACCTCCTCGAACAGGCCGGGCGCGCGGCCGAGCACGCGCAGCACGTCGAGCGCCATGACATTGCCTGAGCCCTCCCAGATCGCATTGACCGGGGCTTCGCGGTAGTAGCGGGCGAGCGGCGCTTCCTCGACATAGCCATTGCCGCCGAGGCACTCCATCGCCTCATAGAGCAGTGGCGGCGCGATCTTGCAGACCCAGTATTTGACCACCGGGGTCATGGCGCGGGCAAAAGCAGCCTCGCCGCGGTCGCCGGCAGCCTCGTCGAAGGAGCGCGCCAGTCGGAACGAGAGTGCCGTGGCGGCGGCGACATCGAGCGCCATGTCCGCCAGCACGCGCTGCATCAGCGGCTGTTCGATCAGCGTCGAGCCGGCCACCTGGCGGTGACGGGCGTGATGCACGGCCTCAGCCAGCCCCGCTCGCATGATTGCCGACGAGGCGACGGCGCAGTCGAGCCGGGTCAGCGTGACCATGTCCATGATTGTCTTTATGCCGGCGCCGGGCTCGCCGACCATCTCGCCGATGGCGTTGACGAACTCTACCTCCGATGAGGCGTTGGAGCGGTTGCCGAGCTTGTCCTTCAGCCGCTGAAAGCGGAAGCCGTTTCCGGAACCGTCGCCGAGGATGCGCGGGACGAGAAAACAGGAAAGCCCTTCCGGCGCCTGTCCAAGCACGAGAAAAGCGTCCGACATCGGCGCCGACATGAACCATTTGTGGCCGGTGAGGCGATAAAAGCCGCTGCCGGCGCGTTCGGCCCGTGTGGTGTTGGCGCGCACGTCGGTGCCGCCCTGCTTTTCGGTCATGCCCATGCCGAGCGTCAGCCCGGCCTTGTCGACCGGCGGCTTTTGGCTCTGGTCGTATTTGCGCGTCGTCACGCGCGGCGCCCATTCGCGAAACAGCTTTGGGCTGGCCATCAGGGCGGCCAGCGAAGCGCTGGTCATGGTGATGGGGCAGAGATGCCCGGTCTCGAGTTCGGCGGTCAGGTAGAAACGCGCGGCGCGCACCTGATGGCGACGGCCGATCTCGCTATCGCCGTTTTCCCAGATCGAGGAATGCAGGCCGCCGGCAACCGAGCGGCGCATCAGCGCATGATAGGCCGGATGGAATTCGACGAGGTCGATGCGCCGGCCCTGACGGTCATGCGTGCGGAGCTTCGGCGTCTCGACATTGGCGAGGCGCGCCAGCTCCTGCGCCTCCTGCGTCAGGACGAACCGGCCAAGCCCGTCGAGGTCCTTGCGCACCGGATCGGAAAAACGCTCGGCAAGCTGGATCAGCAACGGATCGCCCCGCCAGGCGTTGCCGCCCGTCAGCGGCGGAGGCTGGTTGGTCACGTCGTCGGTCACGCCCAATCCTTCTGAAAGTAGAAGGGCCTTCTAACGCAAGAAAGGCCTCACATCACAAGGCTTCGAATCCGAAGCAATCGGCTAGATATAGCCCAAGGCAGGCGGCGCGCGCGACGAAAATACCGGGGAGAAAGGCCGCAATCCCAAGCTGGCGCTTGCGGCAAGGAATTCTCCCCCCTATAGCAGCGCCTTGAGATGACCGACGCTTCGTCCCTGCCGCTTTATCCTCACCGCCATCTTCTGGGCATCCGCGATCTTTCCCCCGGTGACATCGAGCTTCTGCTCGACCGGGCAGATCGCGCCGTCGCCATTTCGCGGCAGTCCGAAAAGAAGACCTCGACGCTGCGCGGCCGCACCCAGATCAACCTCTTCTACGAAGCCTCGACGCGCACGCAGTCGTCGTTCGAACTGGCCGGGAAACGGCTCGGCGCCGACGTCATGAACATGTCGGTGGCGAGCTCTTCGGTGAAGAAGGGCGAGACGCTGATCGACACGGCGATGACGCTGAACGCCATGCGCCCCGACATCCTGATCATCCGCCACCAGTCTGCGGGCGCCGCCGCCCTTTTGGCGCAGAAGGTCGGCTGCTCGGTGGTCAATGCCGGCGACGGCGCGCATGAACACCCAACGCAGGCGCTGCTCGACGCGCTGACTATCCGCCGCGCCAAGGGGCCGCTGTCGAAACTGATCGTAGCGATCTGCGGCGACATCCTGCATTCTCGCGTGGCGCGTTCCAACATCATGCTGTTGAACGCGCTTGGTGCGCAGGTGCGTGTGGTGGCGCCGTCGACCCTGCTACCGTCCGGCATCGAGAAAATGGGCGTCATCGTCTCGCGCTCGATGGCAGAGGGCCTCAAGGGCGCGGACGTGGTGATGATGCTGCGCCTGCAGCGCGAGCGGATGGAAGGCGCCTTCGTGCCTTCGGTACGCGAATATTTCCGCTATTTCGGCCTCGATGCCGAAAAGCTGAAGGCCGCCAAGGACGGCGCGCTGGTGATGCATCCCGGTCCGATGAACCGCGGCGTCGAGATTGCGTCCGAAATCGCCGACGGTCCGCAAAGCGTCATCCAGGAACAGGTCGAGATGGGGGTGGCCGTGCGCATGGCGGTCATGGAAGCGCTGCTCGATCCCCGCCGCAATGCAGAGGGCCGCGGCGCATGAGCACGACGGTCTTTGAGCGCGCCCGCATCGTCGACCCGTCACGCGGCATCGACGAGGTCGGCACCGTCATCGTCGAAGGGAAAAAGATCGTTGCCGCCGGCAAGGCTGCCCTGAACCAGGGCCTGCCGGCGGGAGCCACCGTGGTCGACTGCGCCGGCAAGGCGATCATTCCCGGCCTGATCGACGCGCGCGTCTTCATCGGCGAACCGGGCGGCGAACATCGCGAGACCATCGCTTCGGCCAGCGTTGCGGCGGCGGCCGGCGGCGTCACCTCCGTCGTCATGATGCCCGACACCGACCCGGTGATCGACAATGTCGCGCTGGTCGAATTCGTGCTGCGCACCGCCCGGGACACGGCAAGCGTCAACATCTTTCCGGCGGCGGCGATCACCAAAGGCCTCGCCGGTCGCGAGATGACCGAATTCGGCCTGTTGCGCGAGGCCGGTGCGGTCGCCTTCACCGATGGGCGGCACACAATATCCAGCGCACTGGTGATGCGCCGGGCGCTGACCTATGCCCGCGATTTCGGCGGCGTCATCGCACATGAGACACAGGATGGCGACCTCGCTTCGGCGGGCGTGATGAATGAAGGCCTGTATGCCAGCTGGCTCGGCCTTGCCGGCATTCCGCGCGAGGCCGAGTCCATCCCGCTGGAGCGCGACCTGGCGCTGGCACGGCTGACGCGCGGCGCCTACCACGCGGCCAAGATCTCGACGGCGATGGCAGCGCAAGCGATGACGCGCGCGAAAGCCGACAAGGCCAATGTCACGGCGGGCGTGGCGATCCACAATCTGTCGCTGAACGAGAACGATGTCGGGGAATACCGCACCTTCTTCCGGCTGACGCCGCCTTTGCGCGCGGAGGAAGACCGGCTGGCCATGATCGAGGCGGTCAAGGACGGCACGATCGACATCATCGTCTCCTCGCACGACCCGCAGGATGTCGACACCAAGCGCCTTCCCTTCGCCGATGCAGCTGCCGGCGCGATCGGGTTGGAGACGCTGCTTGGAGCAGCGCTTCGGCTCTACCACAATGGCGACGTGCCGCTACTTCGGCTGGTCGAAACACTGTCCACCGCACCAGCAAGGCTGTTCGGCCTGCCGGGCGGCACGCTGAAGCCGGGAGCGCCGGCCGATCTTGCGCTGATCGACCTTGAAGAACCCTGGATCGTGAGTGAAAGCGGCATCCGCTCGCGCTCGAAAAACACCTGCTTCGAAGGTGCGCGGCTGCAAGGCATGGTCTTGCAAACGCTGGTGGCGGGCCGCACAGTGTTTTCGAGCTAGAGCGATCGCGCCACGTCGCAGACCGATATGTTGCTGGGGAAATGCGGGGGCAAACAATGAGTTATAACGTTATCCTGGCATTGCTGTTCGGCTATCTCCTCGGCTCGATTCCCTTCGGCCTCTTGATCACCCGCGCGGCCGGCCTCGGCGATGTGCGCAAAATCGGCTCCGGCAATATCGGCGCCACCAACGTTCTGCGCACCGGCAACAAGGGCCTCGCCGCCGCGACGCTGGTGCTCGACGCGTTGAAGGGTACGGCGGCGGTGATGATCGCGCGCCATTTTGGACACGACTACGGACTGTGGGCCGGCCTTGGACTCTGGGCGGGCCTTGGCGCCTTCCTTGGCCATCTGTTTCCGGTCTGGCTCGGTTTCAAGGGCGGCAAGGGCGTGGCGACCTATCTCGGCGTGCTGATCGCGCTCGGCTGGCATGTGGCGCTGATCTTTATCGTCGTCTGGCTGGCGATGGCTTTTCTGTTTCGCTATTCCTCGCTGGCAGCGCTGACGGCCGCGGTCATCGTGCCGATCGCGCTTTATTTCTGGAGCACACCTGAGACCGCCGGGCTGTTCCTGGTGATGAGCCTGATCGTCATCTTCAAACATCGCGCCAACATTTCGCGCCTTCTTGCCGGCACCGAAGGCAAGATCGGAGCCAAGGGTTGAGCAAGCCCGCCGCCGGGCCGCGCCTCAGCGACCGGCAGCGGCTGAGCTGGCTGCGGCTGATCCGCACACAAAATGTCGGCCCGGCCTCGTTTCGCGAATTGATCAACCGCTTTGGTTCGGCGGAGGCGGCGTTGGAGATGCTGCCCGAGCTGATGATTTCGGGCGGAGCCAAAAGGATCATGCGCATTCCTTCCGTGGAGGAAGCCGAAGCGGAACTCGACGCAGCCAGTGAAAACGGCGCCCGCTTCGTCGGCATCGGCGAGGCCGACTACCCGCCGATGCTGAAAAACATGGACAATCCGCCGCCGCTGATTGCCGTGAAGGGGGAGGCAGCCGTCTTTCGCCTGCCGGCGGTGGCCATCGTCGGCGCCCGCAACGCGTCGCTCGCCGGCATCAAGATGGCGCGCATGCTGGCGGCGGATCTTGGCCGCGACGGCTACGTCATCGTTTCCGGCCTGGCGCGCGGCATCGACACGGCAGCACACCAGGGCAGTCTCTCGACTGGTACAGTGGGTGTGCTGGCCGGTGGGCTCGATGTCCCCTACCCGCCCGAAAATATCGGCTTGTGCGACGACATTGCCGAGCGTGGCGGCGCCGTTATTTCGGAAATGCCGTTCGGCTGGCAGCCGCGGGCGCAGGATTTTCCGCGCCGCAACCGGCTTGTCGCGGGCGCCGCCCTCGGACTGGTGGTGATCGAAGCTGCGCAACGCTCCGGCTCGCTGATCAGCGCGCGCCTGGCCGGCGAGATGGGCCGGCTGGTCTTTGCCGTACCGGGTTCGCCGCTCGATCCGCGCTGCGCCGGCTCCAACGGGCTGCTCAAGGATGGCGCCACCCTGGTCACCGAGGCGGCCGATGTTTCCGGTGCGATCGCACCCTTGGCGGGCACGCGAACGCGAAGCATTGCGCCGCCAGAAAAGGCACCCGATTTTTCGGCAACACCCCCGCCCGGTGAGGACGAACGCAGCGGCGTGCTCGAGGCGCTGGGCCCAACGCCGGTGGGCGTGGACGAGATCATCCGCCACACCGGCCTCAACGCCGCGCAAGTCTCCATGGTGCTGCTGGAACTCGACCTTGCCGGCCGCATCGAGCGCCATGCCGGCGGCAATGTCTCACTGGTTTCGTGACGTTCCAGCCGATCCCGCCGCACGTCGGCCGCAACTCACGCGTCGAGGGTCACGCCGGCGGCGCCAACCTCGGCATAGTCGCCAACGCCGGTACAGATGCCACCGCAGGGTATTTTCCAGGCGGCTCTCGGAAAAGCACTCCGCCATTCCAGGGCTCTCCGTTGCACTGACGATCACGCTCGCAATGGCATATTCGACAGCTGACGAAAACCGGGCTCGACAGTCTGCGCATCAGTCAGCGGAACAGATACTTCGATACCTCCGGATTGCCACGGCGCCACATCACATTGTCCAGAAAATAATGGTGCACATTGATGAAGATGAGCACGATGAAGAAGAACAGGGATGACCCCAGGACTTGCCTGTCATAGGGAATCAAAGCCGTCAGCGCGGATGGGATCAGCCAGAAGCCGAGATAGCCAAGGGCCGTGCCGCCGACGATGAAGCCGAGGAGCCGAAACCTGTAGAGAGGGCCAAGAAAGGACAGGATTTTCGGCTGCGGATCGCTTTCGGCATCGGAACTGTCGCGCTCGACGTTCGTCTGGTAGCGCCAGACCACGGCGAGATACTGCAGCGAGTGGAGCGCGGGCACGATCAGCAGCCAAAGCGGGTTTACGCGCGCAATCAGGATCCAGAGATAGAGCGACGCCACATAGGCCACCAAACCGTTATAGGGCAGGCCGCCGCCGTTCTTCCGCCAACGATTGACCAGCATCAAGAGCGTGGCCGCCGTCGACGCAACGGCCGCCAGCATGGCGATGTTGGTGACCCAGGAAGGGGCCGCGAATGTGTAATAGTCCAGGCCATAATATTTGCCCTGGGTGACCGCCGTATTCGTCTGCAGCCATGCCAGGATCCACACCGCATAGGAGTTCACCAGCAGCACCTTCTTGTCGCGGTCGTCGAAGAATTTGCGCTTCAGCACCGCATCCACCATCAGCATGCCGTAGCCCTGCTTGACGTAGTGCCAACCGACGAAAAAGAACATGGCGTTGGTGGCATAGCCGAGCAGGCGCGTGTTCGCCGCCGCGGCGCCATAGGCAAAGAACCCGGCCATGACCAGGGGCACGACAATGCCCGCGAAGATGTAGCGGAGCTGCAGGCTCCTGTCGTAGCCGTCGCCCGTCACCTTGCGCCCGAAATTGCGGTAGAAGAGCTGGTAGGAGTGGGCGAAGTGGGGATAGTTCACGAGATAGGCCACGAAGACCATCGTTGCGGCCACCGGACCTTCATATTCGAGCGGAACGAGAAACAGCACCGGCAGGATGAGAAAGGCGCTGCCGCCCAGCATGAGGAAATCGGCGACCGGGCCGAAGAGGTATTTTTGAGGCGCCGCCGCCTTAGGAGCGACAGCATCCGCCGAAAGCTGAAGTGTCATGTCAGAACCTCCCCTGGGAAGGCTGAGTTTAGCCATCGACTGGAATGGGGACAAGCTTGGAGCTGCCGCTCCGCGCCCGAACACTGGACCATCCTGCTGTTTCGCCAATGGTCTCGATCCGCCATGGGCTTCGAACCTGTGAAGGCCCTCCGCCGTTAAAAAAGCGCACCACCCCAATTTACGACTAACATGTTAGTGTGCTAGCACGGCATACACACCTACTTCGGAGACCTTCCGGTGACATCACGCTTTGGCCTTTCGGCCGCTCTCGCCACGCCTTTCGATGCCCGCGGGCAGATCGCCACCGCTCCCATGATCGCTCAGGCCAAAAGTTGCCTGGCGCAGGGTTGCGGCAGCGTGACGCTTTTCGGCACCACAGGGGAAGGCGCGTCGGTGGGCACGACGGAGCGGCGGTCGGTGACCGAAGCCATGCTGGCTGCTGGAATCTTGCCGCATCAACTCGTTGCCGGCGTGCTGGTCGACGCCGCCGAAGACGCCGCCGAACAGGCACAGCATGCCTTGCAGCGAGGCGCCCGAAACATTCTGCTGGCCCCGCCGAGCTACTTCAAGAATGTCGGCGAGGAGGGCCTTTTCGGCTGGTTCTCCGCCGTCTTTGCCGCGCTCGGCCCCCTCGCCCGTGACGTGCTGCTCTACAACATCCCTTCGGTTACCATGGTGCAGCTTTCGCTTGGCCTGATCGGCCGGTTGCGCACTGCTTTTCCCGACGTGGTCGCCGGGGTCAAGGATTCCGGTGGAAATTGGAGCTACAGCGAGGCGCTGCTTGCCGCCCATGGCGATCTGGTGATCCTGATCGGCGATGAAAGGCATCTGGCGCGTGCGGTGCGACTGGGTGGTCAAGGCGCAATCTCGGGCATGGCCAATTTCGTCCCGGGCGAAATCCGCGCCATGGCCGAGGACGGGCGCGACGATCCTCGCGTCGAGAGTTTTGTGCTCGAATTGCTCAAATATCCGGTCACCCCGGCGGTAAAGGTGATGGTGGCGCGTAAGACCGGCGACGAGCGCTGGCTGGCGGTCCGTCCGCCGCTGGAGCCGATCGCGTCGCAAGGGCAGCAGCAGCTTGCCGCAGCCTATGACAGCTTGTTTGCCAGGGAACCGGCCTGACCGGCAAAGAGAAGCGCGCCGAAATGGAAGACGGCAACGAACCGACCACCCTCAGGGAGAAGGCCTATGCCAGCTTCACGCGGCATTTGCTGGCGCGCGACTTCAAGCCGGGCCAGTTCGTGTCGCAGCGTGAGCTGGTTGCCTTCACCGGACTGCCGCTCGGCGCCATTCGCGAGATCGTGCCGCGTCTCGAGGCGGAAGGACTGCTGACGACCTTCCCGCAGCGCGGCATGCAGATCGCCCATATCGATATCAGCCTGATCCGCGAGGCCTTTCAGTTCCGCCTGTTCATGGAGCGTGAAGCGGTGGCGCTGTTTACGGTCAGCGCGTCCGACGCCGAGCTTGCCCGCTTGCGGCGCGAGCATGAGGACATGCTTGCCCAGGCGCTGGCGCATACCCCGACGCCGGAGATGGAGGCCAAGGCGCAGACCATCGACTGGGCCATGCACGACACGTTCATCGATGCGCTGGGCAACGAGATCATCGCCAAGGCCTATCTGGTCAATTCGGTGAAGATCCGGCTGATCCACCAGGAGCGGTTCCGTATCGACGGGCGCGTCGTGCCGGTCATGCGCGAGCACCTGGCGGTGATCGATGCGATGCAGAGCCGCGATCCTGGCAAGGCGGTCGAGGCCATTAGCCAGCATATCGACAAGGCGCGCCGGCTGGCGCTGCAAATCTGAGGAAGCATGAGCCGCGCCGCGGTCGCTGCGGCGCAATCGACAACGACAACAACCGGGAGGAAGAAAATGTCGTCCAATCTGTTCAACCCAACCAGGAGGCAACTGCTTCAGGGAACCGCGGCGCTTGCCGCCGCCGGCTTTGCGGGCGTTCGCCCAAGCTTTGCCGCCGGCGTCGACTGGAAGCGCTTTGCGGGAACGACGCTTGACGTCAATCTGGTGAAAAGCCCGCGCAGCGACACGCTGATAAAATACATCGCCGAGTTCGAGGAACTGACCGGGATCAAGGTCAATGCCGAAGCGACGCCGGAACAGCAGCAGCGCCAGAAGACGGTGATCGAACTGAGCTCCGGCAAACCGAGCTTCGACGTCGTGCATCTGAGCTACCACGTGCAGAAGCGCCAGTTCGAAAAGGGCGACTGGCTGGCCGACATATCAGGCTATCTCGCCGACCCGACCCTGACCGATCCTGCGCTGGTGGAAACCGATTTCGCCGATGCCGGCATGCTGTTTGCCAAGGACGGTCAGGGCGTGCTGCGCTCGCTGCCGTTCTCGGTGGATTACTGGATCGTCTACTGGAACAAGGAATTGTTCGAGGCCAAGGGCCTCAAATACCCCGAGACGTTCGAGCAGCTGGTGGCCGCCGCCGAAACGCTGACCGATCCGTCGACCAACACCTACGGCTTTGTCGCCCGCGGCCTGAAAAACGCCAACACGCCGGTGTGGACGTCGCTGATGCTCGGCTACGACATGACGCCGCTCGATGACAAGGGCAAGCTGCGCACGACCTCGCCCGAGGCGGTCGAGGCCGCCAGCCTCTACCAGCGGCTGATGACCAAGTCGGCGCCTCCAGGCGTCACCGGATTCAACTGGGCCGAAGCCCAGTCCGCCTTCCTGCAAGGCAAGATCGGCATGTGGTTCGATGGCGTCGGCTTTGCCCCGCCGATGGAAAACCCGGAAAAGTCACGAGTGGTCGGCAAGGTCGGCTACGGCGTCATGCCCAAGGGGCCCAAGGCGCATGCCGCCGGCACCTTTGGCGACGGCCTCGGCGTGACGGCCGCCAGCGAGAAGAAGGAGGCCGCCTACCTCTTCTGCCAGTGGGCGATTTCGCCCGCCATGGGCGCGCGCCTGCTGCAGGCGGGTGCCGGCGTGCCGTTCCGCAAGTCGGTGCTGGAAGATCCCAAGGTGCGCGAAGGCGTCACCATGCCGGCGAGCTGGCTCGATGCCGTGGTCGGCTCGGGCAATGTCAGCCGGCTGTCGCTGCCGGTCATCATTCCGGTCACCGAGTTCCGCGACATCTATGGCGTGGCGCTGACCAATCTGATCGCCGGCGCCGATCCGGCGGAGGAACTGAAGAAGGCCACCGAGCAGTTTCAGCCGGTGCTCGACCGGAGCGAGCAAGGCTGATGTCCGCCATCACCCCAGAACGCACCGGGGTGACGACGCAAGCCATCGAAGGGGGCCAGACCATCCGTCTGGCTCCCAACTACTGGCCTTTCGTCGTCCCGGCGCTCGTCGTCGTCGGCGCCGTGATCGTCTTTCCTTGGGCCTTCACACTGTGGATGAGCGTCAACCGCTGGACCCTCGGCCAGGCGCGAAGCTTTGCCGGGATGGAAAACTATCTGCGGCTGGCAGCCGACCAACGCTTCTGGGAATCGCTTTTCCATACGCTGACCTACACGGCGCTTTCGGTCGCGGCGCCGATGTTCCTCGGCACTGTCGCGGCGCTGATCTTCGACGCCAAATTTCCGCTGCGCGGCCTGTTGCGCGGCGTCTTCGTCATGCCGATGATGGCAACGCCAGTCGCCGTGGCGCTGGTCTGGACGATGATGTTCCATCCCCAGCTTGGCGTGCTCAACTATCTGTTGTCGCTGGTCGGCATCCCGGCGCAGGAATGGATCTTTAATGCCAGGACGGTCATCCCGTCCCTGGTTGCGGTCGAGACCTGGCAGTGGACGCCGCTGGTGATGCTGATCGTGCTGGGCGGCTTGGCCTCCGTGCCGCGCGAGCCCTTCGAGAGCGCCGAGATCGATGGCGCCAACGCCTGGCAGCAATTCCGCTATCTCACCTTGCCGATGATCGCGCCGTTCCTGATGATCGCGATGATCATCCGCACTATCGATGCGCTGAAAAGTTTTGACATCATCTATGCCATGACCCAGGGCGGACCGGGCACGGCCTCGGAAACCATCAACATCTATCTCTACAACACCGCCTTCTCCTACTACGACATCGGCTATGGCTCGGCCATGGCCGTGGTGTTCTTCATCGTCATCGTCGCGCTGTCCTTCATCCTGCTGATGCTCCGCCAGCGCTCCCAATGGATCGGGGTGGAGGGCAAATAGATGAGTTCACGGCTGCTCAACCGGATCGGGCTGTTTTTCGCCGCTCTGGTCTTCGTCTCGCCGGCGATCCTGTTCTTCCTCTGGATGGTCTCGCTGTCGCTGAAGTTCGAGATCGACAACGGTGCATACCCGCCGATCCTGATCCCGGAACATCTCGCCTGGTCGAACTATGTGAAGGTATTCGAGGAGAACAATTTCCTGCTCTATTTCTGGAATTCGGTTCTGGTGACGGGCACGGCAACGTTGCTGGCGCTGCTGATCGGCGTGCCGGCCGGCTATGGCATCGCGCGGCTCAAGGCCGAACGCTCGGCGGTGGTCATCATGATCGCCCGCATGACGCCGGGGCTTTCCTATCTCATTCCGCTGTTCCTGCTGTTCCAGTGGGTCGGCATTCTCGGCACGCTGTGGCCGCAGATCATTATCCATCTGGTGGTGACGGTGCCGATCGTGGTCTGGGTGATGATCGGCTATTTCGAGACCACGCCGATGGAGCTGGAAGAAGCGGCCAACATTGATGGCGCCAGTTCCTGGCAGGTGTTCCGGCTGGTCGCCTTGCCCATCGCCAAGCCGGGCATTGTCGTCGCCTTCATCCTGTCGATCATCTTCTCATGGAACAATTTCGTCTTCGGCATTGTGCTCGCCAGCCGCGAGACTCGCACGCTGCCGGTCGCCGTCTACAACATGCTTTCCTACGAGCAGGTGAGCTGGGGTCCGCTCGCCGCTGCGGCACTTGTGGTGACGCTGCCGGTGCTGGTGCTGACCCTGTTCGCGCAAAGGCAGATCGTCGCCGGGCTGACCGCAGGCGCCGTCAAGGGCGGCTGAGGCACGGCCCCGACATCACTCATTTCCGGGAGAAATCCAATGGCATCGGTAACAATCAACAACGTTCAGAAGGCTTTCGGAGCCGCCAAGATCATCCACGATGTCAGCGTCGACATCGCCGATGGCGAATTCGTCATCCTGGTCGGGCCGTCGGGCTGCGGAAAGTCTACGCTGCTGCGCATGATTGCCGGACTGGAAACGATCTCGGGCGGCAGGATCGCCATTGGCGATCGCGTCGTCAACAATCTCAGGGCGCGCGACCGCAACATCGCCATGGTGTTCCAGAACTACGCGCTCTATCCGCATATGACGGTGGCCGACAATATGGGCTTTGCCCTGAAGATCAAGAAAGCCGATCCGGCCGACACCGCCGGCCGCGTCGGCAGGGCCGCCAGCATTCTCGGCCTGGACAAGCTGCTCGACCGCTATCCGCGTCAGCTTTCCGGCGGCCAGCGCCAGCGCGTCGCCATGGGCCGCGCCATCGTACGCGACCCGCAGGTGTTCCTGTTCGACGAGCCGCTGTCCAATCTCGACGCCAAATTGCGCGTGCAGATGCGCGGCGAGATCAAGGCGCTGCACCAGCGGCTCGGGACCACAACCATCTACGTCACGCACGACCAGATCGAGGCCATGACCATGGCCGACAAGATCGTCGTGCTGCATGACGGCCTTGTCGAGCAGATCGGCGCGCCGCTCGATCTCTACGATCGTCCGGCCAACCTCTTCGTTGCCGGCTTCATCGGCTCGCCGGCGATGAATTTCATTCGCGGCCATGTCGAGGAAGGCGTTTTCCGCAGCGCCGGTGGACTGATCTTGCCGCTGCCGGAAGGCATCGACCTGACCAACATTCCCGGCGGCGACCTCATCTACGGCATCCGCCCCGAACACATCCGAGCGACGACCGCCAAAGGAATCCCCGGCACGATCGTGCTTCTGGAAGCAACGGGTTCGGAAATCTTTGCCAGGGTCGACTGCGCCGGAGAAGAAATCTCCTGCCTTTTCCGCGAGCGGCTGGCACTGAAACAGGGCGAGCAGATGCGCATCGAGATCGACCGCGCCTGCGCTCATCTGTTCGACACCAAGACCGGGCGGCGATTGTAGGCGGCGATGGGGCTGCTGATAGGGAGCAACTTTCGCACGAAATATTTCTGGTGAGCGCGTCGGGGTTCGAACCCGAGACCTACTGATTAAAAGTCAGTTGCTCTACCGGCTGAGCTACGCGCTCCCGCGGGCTCTAAAGGCCGCCCTCGAAATTGCGCGGAACATAGGGAGAGTGCCGCGACCGGTCAACCGGAAAAAGATGGCCGTTCCACCGGGGTTTCAGCCATCGCCCGACGCGCCGCAAATTGCGTCGTCACCAGCCCGGTGAGCCGCTCCCGCAACGTGGTCGCCGCTTCGATCTGTTGGCGCGCGAGACGCGCCTTTTCTCACGCGCCAAATTTGAGAAGCATTACAAATCAGCAACTTACTGTTTTGGTGGGAACCATCGCACGAGCGGGCCGTTTTCGTCTCACAAGGGACGTCAACCACCCTTCAAGGAGAAGATCATGAACAAGATCGCAACGGGTCTACTGGCGACCACCCTGTCAATTTCGTTTGCCGCGGCCGCCGCTATGCCGGCCAATGCCGCCCAGATGTTCGTGCCCCAGTCATCAGCAACTTCGTCCGACATCGTGAATGTGGGCGATTCTCGTCATGACAACTGGCGGTGGATGCGCCATGGCAACCGCAATTCCGGCAATCGCGATTTCCGCGTGGACCGCCAGTTCTCGCGCAACAATGATGGCGGCAGCTATTGGAATGGCCATCGCGGCTATCGCGAATATCACCGCGGCTATCGCCGTCACGGCGACTACTGGTTCCCGCTGGCTGCCTTCGCCACCGGCGCCTTGATCACCGGTGCGATCGTCAACAGCGAGAACAACCGCGTCTACGGCGGCGATGCGCATGTGCAGTGGTGCTACGACCGCTATCGCTCCTACCGCGCCTCGGACAACACATTCCAGCCCAACTACGGCCCTCGGCGGCAGTGTAATTCGCCCTATTGATGTGTTTAGGGCGAAGTTAGGGTAGGACGGAGCCTGCGCCGGCAACGGGCGCGGGCTTCGTCTTTTCGCGGACTTGGTCTTAAGTGCGAAATCAGGACGCGCTCAATGTCCGGCGCACCGCGTCGCGCCAACCCGCCAGTTTTGCCGAGCGGGTGTCGGCATCCATGTCCGGCTTGAAGCGGCGCTCGAGCGCCCAACTCCTGGCAAAATCCTTCGCCTTCGGCAACACACCCGCCTTCGAGCCGGCAAGCCACGCTGCGCCCAGCGCCGTCGTCTCCAGAATGGTCGGGCGATCGACCGGCGCATCGAGGATATCGGCCAGCCGCTGCATGGTCCAGTCGGAGGCCACCATGCCGCCGTCGACGCGAAGCACGGTTTTGGCCGATGCCCCCTTCCAGTCCTTGCGCATGGCGTCGAGGAGATCGCCCGTCTGGTAGGCGACGGATTCCAGCGCCGCGCGGGCGAACTCCGCCGGGCCTGAGTTGCGGGTCAGCCCGAAGATCGCGCCACGCGCCTCGGCGTCCCAATGCGGCGCGCCGAGACCGACGAAAGCCGGCACCAGATAGACGTTCTGCGTGGGGTCGGCGGTTGCCGCCAAAACGCCGCTATGCTCGGCCTTGCCGATCACCTTGATGCCGTCGCGCAGCCATTGCACGGCGGCACCCGCGATGAAGATCGAGCCTTCCAAGGCATAGGTAGTCTTGCCGTTCAGCCGATAGGCGATGGTGGTCAACAGCCGGTTCTTCGAGCGCACTAGATCGGCGCCGGTGTTGAGCAGCGCAAAGCAGCCGGTGCCATAGGTCGATTTCATCATGCCTGGCTCGAAACAGGCCTGGCCGATGGTCGCTGCGTGCTGATCGCCGGCCACGCCAAGGATTTTGATTTCGGCGCCAAACAGGCTTTTTTCCGTCACGCCGTAGTCGTCGGCGCAATCCTTGACCTCAGGCAGCATCGCCACCGGGATGCGCAGGATGGAGAGCAGCTCGTCGTCCCAGACATTTTTCTCGATGTTATAGACCAGCGTGCGCGAGGCGTTGGTGGCATCCGTCGCATGCACCTTGCCGCCGGTCAGCCGCCAGATCAAAAAACTGTCGATGGTGCCGGCGAGCAGTTCGCCCTTTTCGGCGCGCTTTCTCGCACCGTTTACCTTGTCCAGCATCCAGGCGATCTTGGTGCCGGAGAAATAGGGATCGAGCAGCAGGCCGGTCTTTTTGGTGAACTTTTTCTCCAGGCCGTGTTTTTTCAGCTTCTGGCACAGCGGCGCGGTGCGGCGGTCCTGCCAGACGATGGCATTGTGGATCGGCTTGCCGGTCGCCTTGTCCCAGATGACGACGGTTTCGCGCTGGTTGGTGATGCCGATCGCCGCCACATCCGAGGCCTCGCGGCCGGCGGCCTTCAGCGCGCCTTTGACCGTCGCGACGACGCTTGCCCAGATCTCTTCCGGATCATGCTCCACCCAGCCGGAGGCAGGATAATGCTGCGTGAATTCCTGCTGCTTGCTGCCGGCGACCTTCATCGCGCCGTCGAACAGGATCGCCCTGGTCGATGTCGTACCCTGGTCGATTGCAAGGATGTATCCGGTCATTAGTCCTCCCCGGTAGCTCGCCTATACAAACAGGGGAGACGGCAAGATGCCGCCTCCCCGTTCACTATGATCCTGGCGCGTACGCCAAGATTACTTCTGCCAGCTCTTCACCAGTTCGTCGTAGTTGATGGTGATCGGCTTTTCCTTCTCGTTCTCGATCTTCAGCTGAGGCGCGAGATTGCCGTTCTTGACCGCGTCGGCGTTCCAGTAGGCGAGGTCATGCTCTTCGGCCATCTTCGGGCCGATATCGCCCTGGACGCCCGACTTCTCGATGCGGGTCATGACTTTTTCCTGCTCGGCGCAGAGCGAGTCCATGGCTTCCTGCGCCGTCTTGGCGCCGGACGAGGCATCGCCGATCGCCTGCCACCAGAGCTGTGCCAGCTTCGGATAATCGGGCACGTTTGTGCCGGTCGGCGACCACTGAACGCGGGCCGGCGAGCGGTAGAACTCGATCAGACCACCGAGCTTCGGCGCACGTTCGGTGAAGCTCTTGTCGTGGATCGTGCTTTCGCGGATGAAGGTCAAGCCGACATGGCTCTTCTTCACGTCGACCGTCTTCGAGGTCACGAACTGCGCGTAGAGCCAGGCGGCCTTGGCGCGGTCGGTCGGCGTCGACTTCATCAGCGTCCAGGAACCCACGTCCTGATAGCCGAGCTTCATGCCGTCCTTCCAGTAGACGCCATGCGGCGACGGGGCCATGCGCCACTTCGGCGTACCGTCGTCGTTCAGCACCGCCTTGGCGCCGGCGTCGACCATCGAAGCGGTGAAGGCGGTGTACCAGAATATCTGCTGCGCGACCGCACCCTGTGCCGGCACCGGGCCGGATTCGGAGAAGGTCATGCCTTGGGCTTCGGCCGGAGCGTAGGCCTTCAGCCAGTCGAGGTATTTCTGGATCGAGTAGACGGCAGCCGGGCCGTTGGTGTCGCCGCCGCGCGCCGTGCAGGAGCCGACCGGCTGTGATTTCTCGTTGACCTTGATCCCCCATTCGTCGACCGGCAGGCCGTTCGGCAGGCCTTTGTCGCCGTTGCCGGCCATCGACAGCCAGGCATCGGTGAACCGCCAGCCGAGCGACGGGTCCTTCTTGCCGTAGTCCATGTGGCCATAGACCTTCTTGCCGTCGATCTCGCGGCCGGTGAAGAACTCGGCGATGTCCTCATAGGCCGACCAGTTGACGGGAACGCCGAGGTCGTAGCCGTATTTCGCCTTGAAGTCGGCCTTGTTCTTCTCGTCGTTGAACCAGTCGTAACGGAACCAGTAGAGGTTGGCGAACTGCTGGTCGGGCAGCTGATAGAGCTTCTTGTCCGGCGCCGTGGTGAAGGAGGTGCCGATAAAATCCTTCAGGTCGAGGTTGGGATTGGTAACGTCCTTGCCCTCGCCCGCCATCCAGTCGGTCAGGTTGCGGACCTGCTGGTAGCGCCAGTGGGTGCCGATCAGGTCGGAATCGTTGACCCAGCCGTCATAAAGGTTCTGGCCGGTCTGCATCTGGGTCTGGATCTTCTCGACGACGTCGCCTTCCTGGATGACGTCATGCGTGATCTTGATGCCAGTGATGGCGGTAAAGGCCGGCGCCAGCACCTGCGATTCATACTGGTGGGTGGCGATGGTTTCGGACACGACCTTGATGTCCATGCCGGCGAAAGGCTTCGCGGCATCGATGAACCACTGCATTTCTGCTTCCTGGCCGGCGCGGTCGAGCGTCGACAGCGGGCCGATTTCCTTGTCCAGAAACGCCTTGGCCTCATCCATTCCGGCGTAGGCGTTGCCTACCCCGAGCAACAGGACAAGGGCAGTTGTTGATGTTAAAAATTGCCGTCGCATAGGTTTCCTCCACATTTAGGTTTCAAGTGCGATCTGGAACGGCCGCCGGCACGCGGTCGATCCAACAGTTTCCCCCTCTATACGTAGCGGAACACGCCGACGGCGTAGACCACGGAGAGAGCGAGAGCCCACCACAGGTTGGATCCGACAAGACCCAGCCAAGCGAGATGGATAAAGGCGCTGCCAAGCAGCGACAGAAAAAGACGGTCGCCGCGCGTCGTCTCGAAGCGCAGGATGCCGACGCGCGGATTGCCGCCCGGCGAGGCAAATTCCCAAAACGCCATGCCGCACAGCAGTAGAAGAATGGTGCCGAAGAACGCCGCCGTCGGCCACGTCCACGCCATCCAGGTGAGGTCGAGATTCATGGTGACACCCTCCCCAGGGCAAAGCCCTTGGCGGTGGTGGTGAGGGTGAACCCGTGCTTTTGTTTCATCACACCCTCCCCAGGGCGAAGCCCTTGGCGATGTAGTTGCGGACAAACCAGATGACGAGCGCGCCGGGGATCAGCGTCAGCACGCCGGCGGCAGCGAGCAGGCCCCAATCCATGCCGGCGGCCGAAACGGTGCGGGTCATGGTGGCGGCGATGGGCTTGGCATCGGTGGTCGTCAGCGTGCGAGCGATCAAAAGCTCGACCCATGAGAACATGAAGCAGAAGAAGCAGGCGACACCGATGCCACTGGCGATCAGCGGCATGAATATCCTGACGAAGAAGCGCGGGAAGGAGTAGCCGTCGATATAGGCTGTTTCGTCGATCTCTTTGGGCACGCCCGACATGAAGCCTTCGAGGATCCACACCGCCAGCGGCACGTTGAACAGGCAGTGCGCCAGCGCCACAGCGATGTGGGTGTCGATCAGGCCGAAAGCCGAATAGAGCTGGAAGAACGGCAGCGCGAACACTGCCGGCGGCGCCATGCGGTTGGTCAGCAGCCAGAAGAACAGATGCTTGTCGCCGAGGAAGCGGTAGCGCGAAAAGGCGTAGGCCGCCGGCAGCGCCGCAGCCACGGAAATCACCATGTTCATGACAACATAGGTGATCGAGTTGATGTAGCCCGAATACCAGGATGCATCGGTGAAGATAGTGACGTAGTTGGCGATCGTAGGCTGATGCGGATAGAGCGTCAGCGAGGAGACGATCTCGGCATTGGTCTTGAAGCTCATGTTGATGAGCCAGTAGATCGGCAGCAGAAGCACGATGATGTAGATCGTCGGCACGATCCACCACCAGCGCGATTCCTCGCCGCGCTTGCGCATCAGCCGGGCGACCTGATCCTGCGAAAGCGTGCTCGCCAATTTTCCCGAAGCGGTGGTTTCGCTCACTCTGTCGGCTCTTTCGTTGGCGCCGCTCATCTCAGCGCTCCGCGTCGTAGTTGGTCATCACGGTGTAGAACACCCACGACAACAACAGGATGATCAGGAAGTAGACCAGCGACATGGCGGCCGCCGGACCGAGGTCGAACTGGCCGAGCGCGGTCTTGACGAGGTCGATCGACAGGAAGGTGGTCGAGTTGCCGGGGCCGCCGCCGGTGACGACGAAGGGCTCGGTGTAGATCATGAAGCTATCCATGAAGCGCAACAACACGGCGATCAAAAGCACACGCTGCATCTTCGGCAGCTGGATATAACGGAACACCGCCCAGCGCGAGGCGCCGTCGATCTTGGCCGCCTGGTAGAAGGCATCCGGGATCGAAACCAGGCCGGCATAGCAGAGCAGCACGACAAGGCTGGTCCAGTGCCAGACGTCCATGATGATGATGGTGACCCAGGCGTCGAACGAATCCTGCACGTAATTGTAGTCGATGCCGAGCGCGTTGACGTAGTAGCCGAGCAGGCCGATGTCGTTGCGGCCGAAGACCTGCCAGATGGTGCCGACGACGTTCCACGGAATGAGCAGCGGCAACGACATAAGCACCAGGCAGACCGGCACGCCCCACCCCTTCTTCGGCATGTTGAGCGCGATGAATATGCCGAGCGGCACTTCGATGGCCAGGATGATGAAGGAGAAGATCAGGTTGCGCACCATCGCTTCCCAGAAGCGGCTGGACGACAGCAGTTCCTCGAACCACTGGGTGCCTGCCCAGAAGAAGACGTTGTTGCCGAAGGTGTCCTGCACCGAATAGTTGACGACCGTCATCAGCGGAATGACGGCCGAGAACGCCACCAGCACCAGCACCGGCAGCACCAGGAACCAGGCCTTGTTGTTCCACGTCTTTTCCATCTATGCCCCCATCTCGACACGCCCCATCTCAACCAGCCAGGAATCGGCATAGATGTTGATGCCGGCCGGATCGAAGCGAACCTTTGGGTCGGCCGGCACGCTCTCGTCCTCGCCAATGACGGCAGCGATCTCGCGGCCTTCGAGGCTGGCGCGCACCACCTTGTGGCGGCCGAGATCCTCGACCTTGCTGATTTTAACCGCCATGCCGTCACGGCCGAGCCTGACATATTCGGGGCGGATGCCGAGTTCGATGGCGCCGGAGCTCCCAGCGGCGGTCTTTGGCGCGCCGGGCAGCTCGATCCGCTGGCTGCCAATGGTCGCGGTCTTGCCGTCGATCGCCACCGGCATGACGTTCATGCCGGGCGAGCCGATGAAGTAACCGACGAATGTGTGGCGCGGGCGCTCGAACAATTCGGCCGGCGTGCCGATCTGGACGATACCGCCATCATACATGACGACGACCTGGTCGGCGAAGGTCAGCGCCTCGGTCTGGTCATGGGTGACATAGACCATGGTGTAGCCGAAGCGGCGGTGCAGTTGCTTCAACTGCGATCGCAGCACCCATTTCATGTGCGGATCGATAACCGTCAGCGGTTCGTCGAACAGGATGGCATTGACATCCGAGCGCACCAGGCCGCGGCCGAGCGAGATCTTCTGCTTCTGGTCGGCGGTCAGGCCCCTCGCCTTCTTCTTCGCCCACGACGCCAGGTCGATCATCTCCAGCGTCTCGCGCACCTTGCGGTCGACATCGGCCTCCGGCACGCCGCGATTGCGCAGCGGGAAGGCCAGATTGTCGTACACCGTCATGGTGTCGTAGATGACCGGGAATTGGAACACCTGCGCAATATTGCGCTCCTGCGTCGACAGATTGGTGACGTCCTTGCCGTTGAACAGCAACTCACCGTGCGAGGGTTGCAGAAGTCCCGAAATGATGTTGAGCAGCGTGGTCTTGCCGCAACCCGAGGGCCCAAGCAGCGCATAGGCGCCGCCATCCTCGAAAGTGTGGTGCACTTCCCGCAGCGCAAAATCGGCATCCTTCTGCGGGTTGGGCAGGTAGGAGTGCCTGACATGGTTGACGTCGATGCGCGCCATCTCTTTCTTCCCCTTCAGGCCGCAAGCTTCGGCGCGGCGACGGCGCTGCCGTTGCTGTCGAAGACCATGATGTGGCGCGGATCGATAAACACCTCGATCTCGGCGTCGGGCTCGAAATCGCGGATGCCGTGGGTCAGCATGACCCAGCGCGCATCGGCGAAATCGAGATGGATGAAGCTTTCCGAGCCGGTGATCTCGGTGATCGTCACCTTGGCGCGCACCGGCACGGCGGCAGCGTTGGGCCGCTCGAGCGACAGATGATGCGGCTGGAAGCCGATCGTGTAGTTGGCGTCGGAAATGCCGGCGAGTTCGGCCGGTACCGGCAGCTTGACGCCGCCCTCGAGCAGGAAATCCGGGCCCTTCTTGGCCAGCACGATGGTGTTGAGCGGCGGATCGGCAAAGGTTTTCGCCGTCACCAGGTCGATCGGCTTGCGGAAGACGTCGATGGTCGGCCCGAATTGGGTGATCCGCCCCTCGGACAGCGTCCCCGTATTGCCGCCGAGCAGCAAGGCTTCATGCGGCTCGGTCGTGGCGTAGACGAAAATAGTGCCGGCGGCGGCAAATATCTTGGGCAGTTCGGCGCGCAGCTCCTCGCGCAATTTGTAGTCGAGGTTGGCGAGCGGCTCGTCGAGCAGCACCAGGCTGGCATTCTTGACGATGGCGCGGGCCAGCGCCGTACGCTGCTGCTGGCCGCCGGACAGGCTGAGCGGCGTGCGGTCGAGATAGGGTGTGAGCTTCAAAAGCCCTGCCGCGTTGCGGACTTCCTTGTCGATCTTGGCCTGGTCGTTGCCGGCGACGCGCAACGGCGAGGCGATGTTCTCGTAGACGGTCATCGCGGGGTAATTGATGAACTGCTGATAGACCATGGCGATCTTGCGCTGCTGCACCGGCATGCCGGTGACATTCTGGCCGTCGAACCAGACTGAACCGGTGGTCGGCACGTCGAGTCCGGCCATGAGCCGCATCAGACTGGTCTTGCCCGACAGTGTCGGCCCGAGCAAAACGTTGAGCGAGCCGTGCTGAAGCGTCAGCGACACGTCGCGGATATGCTCCACCGCGCCGACCATCTTCGTCACGTTTCTCAGTTCCAGCATGATGCCTCCTCCCAGGCTTTGTGCATCAATCGCCTTCCCTATTCCGCTGCCGCGACATGGCGCCGGCTGATGCCGCGCATGAATTCGTCAAGCGCCGAGGCCTGTTCGCGGCTGAGATGCAGACCGCGCTTGGTGCGACGCCACAATACATCTTCGGCGGTCAGCGCCCATTCGTTTTCGCAGAGGTAGCGTACCTCGGCCTCATAGAGATCGGCGCCGAAATTGCGGCCGAGATCGGCGTTCGACTTGGCGAGGCCGAGCAACACTTGCGCGCGCGTGCCGTAAAGCCTGGTCAACCGACGCGCCAGGCGCTGGTCGAGGAAAGGATAGGCGCTCTTCAGCTTCGCCACCTGGGCGTCGAAACCGGTGGCCGGGAAATCGCCGCCTGGCAAGGGCGCGTTCGCCGTCCACGGCTTGCCGCGCTTGCCGAGAAAACCTTCGACCTTTTCCAGCATCGATTCCGACAACCGGCGGTAGGTGGTGATCTTGCCGCCGAAAGCGTTGACGATCGGCGCCTTGCCCCCGCCGCCATCGGCTTTCAGCACATAGTCGCGGGTCGCTTCCTGCGCCTTCGAAGCACCGTCGTCATAGAGCGGGCGCACGGCCGAATAGGTCCAGACGATGTCGGGACGCGTCACGGCTTCAGCAAAATATTCGCTCGCCGCCGCGCAGAGATAGTCGATCTCGGTGTCGCTGATCTTCACGTCATGCGGATCGCCGGGATAGTCGCGATCGGTGGTGCCGATCAGCGTAAATTCTTCCTCGTAAGGGATGGCGAAAATGATGCGCCCGTCCTTGTTCTGGAAGAAGTAGGCGCGCGGATCATCGAACTTCTTTTTGATGACGATATGACTGCCCTGCACCAGGCGCACATTGTGCACGTCGTTCTGGCCCACGGTGGTCGACAGGACGTGATCGACCCATGGACCGGCGGCATTGACCAGCAGCCGGGCCTTGACCTCGTCGGCATCTCCCGTCCGCACGTCTTCCACGCGGATCGCCCATAGATCGCCTTCGCGCCGCGCCCCGACGACTTTCGTGCGGGTGCGGATGGTGGCGCCGCGGTCGGCGGCGTCACGCGCGTTCAACACCACCAGCCGGGCATCGTTGACCCAGCCGTCCGAGTACTCGAAGGCCTTGTGAAACAGCGGCTTCAGCGGCTTGCCCGCCGGATCCTTGGACATGTCCAGTGTTCGGGTCGCCGGCAGCAATTTGCGGCCACCAATATGATCGTAGAGGAACAGGCCGAGCCGGATCAGCCAGGCCGGGCGCAGGCCCTTAGCATAGGGCAGCACGAAGCGCATCGGCCAGATGATGTGCGGCGCGTTCTTCCAAAGAACCTCGCGCTCCATCAGCGCCTCGCGCACCAGCCGGAACTCGTAGAATTCGAGGTAGCGCAGACCGCCGTGGATCAGCTTGGTCGAGCCGGAGGAGGTTCCGCTGGCAAGATCGTTCATCTCGGCCAGAAATACCGAAAAGCCCCGCCCAACGGCGTCGCGGGCGATGCCGCAGCCATTGATGCCGCCACCGATGACGAAGATGTCACGGACTGCGTCCACAAAGCCCTCCCGCGATTTCGCATTGCAGCATTTTTAGGTTTTTACGAAACCGTAGCGGGATTATTTCGAAATAAGAACGAATGTCAAACGAAATATCACGGGGCTGTGATAGCGCCGCTATCCGAGCGACGTTTCAATCAATTGCACCTCGGCCTCTTCGCAGATCCGGCGCACCGACGGGATGTCGCAACGGTCGGTGATGAAGGTGTTTACCTGCGAGAGATGGCCGATGCGAACCGGCGCGGTGCGTTCGAACTTGGTCTGGTCGGACACCAGGATGACATGCCTGGCATTGGCGATGATGGCTTGCGCCACTTTCACTTCGCGAAAGTCGAAATCGAGCAACGCGCCGTCATGGTCGATGGCCGAGGCGCCGATCACCGCATAGTCGACCTTGAACTGCCTGATAAAATCGACCGCGGCCTCGCCGACAACGCCGCCGTCGGAGCCGCGCACGACGCCGCCGGCGATTACCACCTCGATCGAAGGATAGATGCGCATCCTGTTGGCAACATTGATATTATTGGTGATGACCATCAGCCCGGTATGGTCGAGCAGCGCCTTGCTGACCGACTCGGTCGTGGTACCGATGTTGATGAACAGGGAGGCGTTGTCGGGTATCAGCCTGGCCGCTGCGCGGCCGATCGCCTCCTTCTCGTCGGCGGCAATCTTGCGGCGCGCCTCATACTCCATGTTCTCGATGCCGGACGGGAACAGGGCCCCGCCATGGATGCGCGTCAGCAGCCGCTGGTCGCAGAGATCGTTGAGGTCCTTGCGGATGGTCTGTGGCGTCACGTTGAAATGCGTGGCGAGGTCATCGACCAGCACACGGCCATGGTCCTTCGCCATCTGGATGATTTCGGCATGGCGCGGCGACAAATACACTGAAAACCTCCCGTTTTCGTTTTTCTTGTTTGTAGCTGAAAACGAAAGCAATGAAAAGGGAGACGCCGGCTAATGAAATATCGATGATTGCAAAGGCGAACCGGGCAGATACGGCTCAGACCCGCTCCGCCACCTTGCGGGTGACAGCCGCGACTTTACCTGGCGAGCGGATCATCAGGAAATTGCCGGACCAGTATCCCGGGATTCGCCAAGTGCCTTTGATCTCGGTTGCATCACCGTTGATGATGCCGCTGTAGTGAATCGGGTGCGCCTTCAATTGGGCCTTGTCGTATGTCTTGGTAAAGGAGACGGCGTTGCCCTCTCGCTGCCCCTGCAGGCTTGCGTATCTTGCCGTGCTGGTCGCCGCCGGTTCGTGGGTCATCCCCGTCAAGCTGGTTGCCGTCTCGATCAGCGTTGCAACGAAGGAAACCGGCGGCAGTTCGCGCGGATAGAAATAGCGCCCGCTCCAGACGCCCGTCAGATTCTGGCTAACCCCTTCAGCCCTTCCGGCCATATGCTTGCTCGCAAATCCTTGCTGGCTTGCCCCGGCGGCGGCAACCACGCGGGCGATCCCTGTCAGTCCTTCGGGAATCTTGCACACTCGCAGATGACAGTGAAGGCGGTATCGACATCGGCCGCGGTTGTCTCGAACTGGCCTGCCTGGAAGCGGATGGCGACCCGCCCATCGACACGCGTCTGCGTCAGGTAGATACGGCCGTCATTGTTGATGGCGTCGACCAGACGCAGATTGTGCTCGTCGCAGTCAGCGCCGGATGCGGCGCGATGCCGGAACGAGAACAGCGACAGCATCGGCTGGCTGGCGAGCTCGAAATCCTCCTCCTCGGCCAGGCGCGCTGCTATGCCTTCGCTCCAGGCGACGTGATTGCGGATCATGGTGCGCAGCGCCTCGAGGCCATGGGCGCGCAGCAGGAACCACAGCTTCAGCGCCCGGAAGCGACGGCCGAGAGGCACTGACCATTCGGAGTAGTTGATGATGCCGTCATGACCGCGAGTTTTCAGATAGTCCGGCTTGATCGCCAGCGTGCGCACGAGATCCTCCGGCTGGCGGACGAACTGGATCGAGCAGTCGAATTGCGCGCCCAGCCATTTGTGCGGGTTGAAGACGATCGAGTCCGCGCCCTCGACACCGGTCCAGAAATGCCGGTATTCCGGACAGATCATCGCCGATCCGGCCCAGGCGGCGTCGATATGCAGATAGAGCCCCTGGCGTTTGGCCACCGCGGCCACTTCAGCGATGTCGTCGGTGCCGCCGGTGCTGGTGCCGCCGACGCACGCGATGATGCCGGCCGGCAATAGGCCGGCCGCGCGGTCGGCAACAATCGCCGCTTCCAAAGCCGCGGTATCCATGGCGCGGTAGGTGCCGGCGACGGGAATGCGGACGAGGTTTTCCTCGCCAATGCCGGCGACCCAGATGGCGCGGTCGATCGAGGTGTGCACCTGGTCGGAGGAATAGACGCGCAGCCTGCCCTGCCCGGAAAGACCCTTCTTGTTGCCCTGCCAGTCGAGCGTGCGCTCGCGCATGGTCAACACGGCGGCCAGCGTCGCCGATGATGCGGAGTCCTGGATCACGCCGGAAAAGCCTTCGGGCAGGCCGAGCGCCTGGCGCATCCAGTCGACGATGCGCGTCTCAAGCTCTGTCGCCGCCGGCGAGGTCTGCCACAGCATGCACTGCGCGGCCATCGCAGAGACCAGATATTCGGCCACCACCGAGACGGGTGCTGCATTGGCCGGGAAATAAGCAAAGAAACGCGGATGCTGCCAATGCGTCATGCCGGGCACGATCTTGGCTTCGAAATCGGCGAAGATCGTCTCCATCGATTCCGCGGCCTCCGGCGGAGAAGCTTCGATGCTCCTGAAGATCTCGCCCGGCGCTATGGCAGGTCGCACGGGCCGATCGCGAAGGCCGGCGCGGTAATCAGCGCCCCAGTCGGCGGCGCGCCTCGACCAGTCGCGGAATTGCTCGTTGTCCATGGATCCTCCCGACGCGCCGATCAGCCACCCGTTTGAATTTTGATTAACATGTTAAATAGAGACAGGCAACCGCGACGAAGGTTCCCGCGCTACCCCGGAAAATCCGGCAGGCTGGCAAAGGCCGTCTTCAACGCGTTCGACCAGCCTTCGGAAATAGCACGATAATATCGATCGTCCTGGCCGATGCGCTTTTTCAAACCCACCGTGAACGTGTCCTCCTCCAGGAACAGCAGGTCGAGAGGCAGGCCGACGGACAGGTTCGATTTCAGCGTCGAATCGAACGATACCAGCAAGAGCTTGACCGTTTCAGCCAGGCTCATCGTCCTTTCATAGGCACGGATGATGATCGGCTTGCCGTATTTGGTCTCGCCGATCTGGAAGAACGGCGTGTCGTCGGTCGATTCGATGAAATTGCCCTCGGGATAGATCATGAACAGCCGTGGCGGGCTGCCCTTGATCTGGCCGCCGAGGATGAAGGAGGCGTTGAAATAGGAATCCGCCTTTTCGCCGGCAGGCGACGAGCTGGCGATGACTTCCTTGACGGTGTCGCCGACCAGCCGCACCGTCTGGTACATGGATGGGGTCTCGAGCAGCGTCGCGTGGCGTTCCGCCACCGCCTTGGTGCGCTCGTCGAGCAGGCTGACCACGGCCTGCGTCGTAGCCAGATTGCCGGCCGACATCAGTACGATGACGCGCTCGCCTGGCTCTTCCCAGACATGCATCTTCTTGAAAGTGGAGATCGAATCCATCCCTGCATTGGTGCGCGTGTCCGACATGAACACGAGCCCACGATCGATCTTGAGGCCGACGCAATAAGTCATGGAATCTCTTCAGGCAGCAATCTTGCCGGAGACTACTGCTCTACCGTGACGGTGACTGCAAGCTGTTCCTCCGCCTGTCCCAGTCGAATTCCCGACACCGGCGAGGCGTCGCGATAATCACGGCCGGTGGCTACCCTGACATAGCGTTCATCGGGGGAAATGCCGTTGGCGGCGTCGAAGGCGACCCAGCCGAGACCCTGAACATGGACTTCGGCCCAGGCATGGCTTGCCGCCTGCTCGATGGCCGCATCCATCATCAGATAGCCACTGACATAGCGGGCCGGAAAACCCATGACGCGGGCTGCGGTGACAAAGATGTGGCTGTGATCCTGGCAAACGCCGGTCTTCAGCGCCAATGCCTCTTCCGCCGGGGTCGTCACGCTGGTGGTGCCCGGCGTGTAGGCGACGCGCTCGACGATCAGCGCCATCAGCCGATGCAGCCTTTCGATGTCGGTACCTTTGCCGACCGCCGCGGCAAGCTCGCTTATGCCCTCGCCGGGGATGGTCAAAGCTGTCTCCTGGCTGAACAGCCACAGTGGCGCAAAGCCGTGATGCGGACCCGAGACGCCTGCTGTGTCGCGCGTCACAACCTCGCCGGAGGCTTCGACAGTGATGAAGTCGCGCTCGCCCTCGACGCTCAACAGCCTGTTATCGTTGCCGAAATGGTCGTTAAAGCGGACTTCCTCGCGCGCGCCCTCGATCTTCAGCGCCCAGGACAGCACGGTCTGCGTCGGGCCACTGACCGGTAACAGGCGTAGCCGCTGCAACAGATAGTGCACCGGCGCGTCGTAGCGGTATTCGGTACGGTGGGTGATCTTGAGCCGCATGCCTATTTTCCGTTTGTAAGCATGATCTTATCCGAAAACCGGGTCTCACTTGTCGCTAGCGCGGTCCTCCGGTTCGCGATCATGCTCAATTGAACCGGTAATCTTGTGCGATCTCTTCGCCAAGCTTGGTGTTGTCTTGAATGAACCTGGCCAGGAATTCGTGCAGGCCGGTGTCGAATATGTCCTTGATCGACCCTGCCTGCAGCATCGCCTGTGTCCTGTCGACGGTGGCATGGCAGGCATGACGGTCGCCATAGTCGTCCCCGAGGAACTTCAGATGCTCGGCAAGAAAACGATAACAGAAGGTCAGCGAACGCGGCATGCGCACATTGAGGATCAGATAGTCGGCGATGTTGGTGGGTTTGTAGTCGGCCTCATAGACCCAGCGATAGGAACGGTGCGCCGACACCGAGCGCAGGATCGATTCCCATTGGTAGTTGTCGAGGCTCGAGCCGACCCAGGAGATAGACGGCAGCAGCACGTAGTATTTCACGTCGAGGATGCGTGCCGTGTTGTCGGCCCGCTCGACATAGGTGCCGAGCTGCGAGAAGTCGAAGATTTCGTTGCGCAGCATGGTGCCGTAAAACGAGCCCCGGATCAGCGCCGTCTCGCGCTTGATGGCGTCGAGCACGCTCGGCAGGTCGCGCTCGTCGATCGGCTTTGCCAGCATGCGCTTCAGGGCCATCCAGGCTTCGTTGATGCTCTCCCAGGTCTCGCGCGTCAGCGCGGTGCGCACCATGCGGGCATTGTTGCGAGCGGTCTCGATCGCCGACATCGTGCTCGACGGGTTCGAGGTGTCGCGCAGCAGGAAGTCGGCGACATTGGCGGCGGTATAGTCCTTGTATTTCTGCGTGAAGGTGACGTCGGAGCCGGCGCTGAGCAGCACCGAATTCCACTCTTCCGACGCGCTCTGGGTGCGGGTCAGCGCCATGCGAAGGCCGGCATCGACCAGACGCGCCATGTTTTCCGCCCGCTCGATATAGCGGTTCATCCAGTAGAGCCCGTTGGCGGTGCGGCCGAGAAGCATGTGAAGTGGCCCTTCGGGCTAGTGAGTAGGGAATAGTGAGTAGGGATTAGTAAGCATTTGAATCTCTGTGGAATATGGCATTTCTTGTCCCTCTACTGCCTACTGCCTACTGCCTACTGCCCTATTCCCTACCTAATCGTCGAGCACCCACGTATCCTTCGTGCCGCCGCCTTGCGAGGAATTCACGACCAACGACCCCTCCTTCAGCGCCACCCGCGTCAAGCCGCCGGGCACGATCTGGATTCGGTCGGAGACCAGAACATAGGGCCTGAGATCGACATGGCGCGGCGACAGGCCTTTTTCTGTCAGGATCGGGCAGGTTGACAGCGCCAGCGTCGGCTGGGCGATGTAGTTGGAGGGCTTCGCCTGCAGCTTCTTGGCGAAATCCTGGCATTCCTTCTTGGTCGCAGCCGGGCCGACCAGCATGCCGTAGCCGCCGGAGCCGTGCACTTCCTTGATGACCAGCTCATGGATGTGTTCGAGCACGTATTTCAGGCTGTCGGGCTCCGAGCAGCGCCAGGTCGGGATGTTGCCGAGGATGGCCTTGCGGCCGGTGTAGAACTCGACGATGTCGGGCATGTAGGAATAAATCGCCTTGTCGTCGGCGATGCCGGTTCCCGGCGCGTTGGCGATGGTGATGTTGCCGGCGCGGTAGACGTCCATGATGCCGGGCACGCCAAGGGCCGAGTCCGGCCGGAAGGTCAGCGGATCGAGGAAGGAATCGTCGACGCGCCGGTAAAGCACGTCGATCTGCTTGTAGCCTTCGGTCGTGCGCATGGCGACGTGGCCGTCTACAACGCGCAGATCCTGGCCTTCGACCAGTTGCACGCCCATCTGGTCGGCGAGGAAGGCATGTTCGAAATAGGCGGAGTTGAAGCTGCCCGGCGTCAGCACGGCAATGGTCGGTGCGCCCTTGGTGCTTTGCGGCCGCACTGCCGCCAGCGACTGGCGCAGCAATTGCGGATAATTCTCCACCGGCCGCACCTTGATCTGCTGGAACAGCTCGGGAAAGAGCTGCATCATCGTCTCGCGGTTCTCCAGCATGTAGGAGACCCCCGACGGCGTGCGCGCATTGTCCTCCAGCACGTAGAACTCGTTCTCCGAGATCCGGACGATGTCGACGCCGATAATGTGGGTGTAGACGCCGGCCGGTGGCCGCACTCCGATCATTTCCGGCAGGAACGCCTCGTTCCTGGCGATCAGCTCCCTCGGCACGCGGCCGGCGCGCAGGATTTCCTGGCGGTGGTAAATGTCGTCGAGGAAAGCGTTCAGCGCCTGCACGCGCTGCTCGATGCCTTGCGTCAGCCTTCGCCATTCATTGCCGGAGATGATGCGCGGCACGATGTCGAAGGGGATCAGCCGCTCGGAGGCTTCCTGCTCGCCATAGACGGCGAAGGTAATGCCGGTCTTGCGGAAGACGCGCTCGGCGTCCTGCATCTTTTCGGTAAGCCTGGCCGGGTCCTGCTCCTTCAGCCAGCGGTCGTAAGCCGTATACGGTTGTCTAAGCCCGGAAACTTCCGGAAGCATTTCATCGAACGCTGCCAATCGCATACTCCCCTGTGACGCCATTTCACTGGCGTCGCGGTAGAAAATCAAGCGCAATCGGTGATTTGGAGGATATCGGCGATCAGTATGTTTCGACTGCCCAAAATTCGGGCAGTCGGAACGGGACCTTAATCAGGCTCTGCCTTGTCGCCGGGCAAGTGCCTGATGCGGCCATAGCAGTTCACCGTTTCATGGCAACGGCGACCTGCTATGGCTTTTTGCTTCGACGCAATTCCGGACGGAAAACCGCTTCACACTTTTCCTGGAATTGCTTTAGAAAGCGCGGAAAGTGACGACCGTGAAGGTGTCCTTGATTCCGGGAATAATCTGCACCTTCTCGTTGACGAAGTGGCCGACATCTTCCTCGTCGTCGACGTAGAATTTGGCAAGCAGGTCGTAATTGCCGGCGGTCGAGTAGATTTCCGAGGCGATTTCGGCATCGGCGAGCGCGCTGGCGACCTCGTAGGACTTGCCCAGATCGCACTTTATCTGCATGAAAAACGTCTTCATTGCCGGTCCCGATCAAGCTTCAGCACACAAGCGGCCCTTGTGGCAGACTGCCGCCCGGCTTTCAAGCATCAGGCCGAGCGCGCCTTGGCGACGGCTTGTCTCAGTTCGGACACCGGCATGCCGCGCCGATACAAGTTGCCGCCGATGACCAGGGCTGGCGTGCCGCGCAGCTTGAACGCCGTCGCCTGGACTTCGGTGCGGACAAGGGCAGCGTCGATATCGGGTTCACGGATGGCGAGGTCGGCACGCACCATCGCCACATCGACACCGACGGAAGAAAGGATGTCGTTGGTGCGGCGTTCCGAAAGGCCGCGCTGGTTGGTCATCAGCGCATCGACCGCCGCGGCATATTGTTCGCCGCTCAGCAGCGTCACCCGCGCCGCGTCGCGCGACACGTCGCCGAAGATCGGCCAGTCCTTCATCACAAGCCGAACGCCGCTGTCCTCTTCCATCAACTTCTTCAGTTCGACGAAGACGAGCTTGCAGATCGGGCACTGATAGTCGACGAATTCGGCGATGGTGACGTCGCCATCGGGGTTGCCGAGCGCTGGAATGGCGGGATCGAAGGCGACTTCCGTGACGGTCGGCCCAGTGCTTGCCCAGGCGGGCGAGGGAGCCAAAACTGCGAGGCTTGCCGCGCCCTTCAGCAAAAGGCGCCGGTCGATCGGCTGCTTGAACATGGTCGTCCCCTGGTTGCGCGAACGGGTCCCCACCCGTCCCTACGATGCGCGCCCCGCGTTAAAGGAGACTTAAGCATGATCTTGTGGCACTTGCGTGGCAAATATTGCGGTTGCTGAAACCGTGAGGCTCCGCCAAGCGTATGGTATGATGCGTCCCGGGACAGGTTTTGTTGGGGGACAATGGAGACAGGCCATGCGCCGCACCGCATTCGCAGTTGTTTCATTGCTGTTCGCGTTGTTCGTGTCGGCAGCCCTTGCCGGCGACGCCGAAGTCAAGGCCGGCCAGGCCGTCATCGATGGTCAGTTGAAGGCGCTCATCGCCAATGATGGCGCCAAGGCGTACAGTTTCGCCGCTCCAAATGTGAAGCGCATCTTTCCGACCGTCGACACCTTCATGAACATGGTGACCAACGGCTATCCGCCGGTGCGCCAGCCGCAGAGCTATTCCTTCGGCAAGGTCGAGCAGATGGGGCCAACTTCGCTAATCCAGCAAGTGCTGATCGTTGGGCCCGACGGCAAGGACTATGAGGCGGTCTACACGCTGGAACAGCAGCCCGACGGCAGCTTTCAAATCACCGGCTGCAGCTTGCGCGCAGCGAATTCGCTCAGCACCTAGATGTGCTTATAGCACCGGAATATCGCCCCTCGCCCATCCCTCTGAAATGTCTGATGTGCGCGCCTCGAAGGCCTTTGCCTCGATCGCGGCGCGAATGTCCTGCATCAGCTTCTGATAGTAAGACAGGTTGTTCCAGGTCAGCAGCATCGCCCCCAGCGCCTCCTGCGAGCGCACGAGATGGTGCAGATAGGCGCGTGAATAGTCGCGTGCCGCAGGGCAGTCGCTCTCCTCGTCCAGCGGCCGCGGATCGTCCGCATGGCGGGCATTCCTGAGATTGACCTTGCCGCGCCTGGTATAGGCCAGGCCATGGCGGCCGGCGCGGGTCGGCATCACGCAGTCGAACATGTCGATGCCGCGCGCCACCGATTTCACGATGTCGTCCGGCGTGCCGACGCCCATGAGATATCGAGGCTTGTTGTCAGGCAATTCCGGACAGGTGATCTCCAGCATATCCAGCATCACCGCTTGCGGTTCGCCGACGGCCAGGCCGCCGACCGCATAGCCCTTCAGCTCCATCGCGCTCAGCGCCTGCGCCGAACGCACCCTGAGAGCTGCGTTGTCGCCACCCTGGACGATGCCGAACATGGCCTTGCCGGGCTGGTCGCCGAACGCTGTCTTGCAGCGCTCGGCCCAGCGCAGCGACAGCTCCATCGCGCGCTCGATCTGCTTGAGGTCGGCCGGCAGCGCTGTGCATTCGTCGAGCTGCATCTGGATGTCGGAATCGAGCAGGCCCTGGATCTCGATCGAGCGCTCCGGCGACATCTCGTAGGCAGCGCCGTCAATGTGCGAGCGAAAGGTGACGCCCTTCTCGGTCAATTTTCTGAGCTTCGACAGCGACATGACCTGAAAACCCCCACTGTCGGTCAGGATCGGCTGTGGCCAGCGGGCGAACTCATGCAGGCCGCCAAGCCGCGCCACGCGCTCGGCGCCTGGCCGCAGCATAAGATGATAGGTATTGCCCAGAATGACGTCGGCGCCGACGCCGCGCACCTGGTCCATATACATGGCCTTGACCGTGCCGCCGGTGCCGACCGGCATGAAGGCCGGCGTGCGGATTTCGCCGCGCGGCATGTCGATGACACCGCGCCGCGCCTTGCCGTCGGTGGCGAGGATCTTGAAGGTGAATGTCTCAGCCATTGAATTCCTTGTCATGGACAGGCGCGCCTGGCGCCTGCCTGTCGAGCGACTGCCGGTATTGGATGCAGCCGCGCATGAATTTCGGCCATGGCGGCACAGCAATCGATGGATCGGTCTTTTCCGGCAGCAGGTCCCACAGGTTGGGATGATGCCAGCATAAATCATGGCCGGTAGAATCTCGGTGCTGGCGAATGCCGGCACGCAATTTCTTCACTTCAGCGATCAGGCTCTCGCGATCAAAGGCTTGCAGATCATCGTCCATGGCTCATCTCCGCTCGATAAAGCAGGCTTGCGTCTCCATAAGAGTAGAATCTGTAACGGTTCTCGATGGCATGAGCATAGGCCGCACGCATCGTATCTAGGCCGCTGAAGGCCGAAACCAGCATGAACAGCGTCGAACGCGGCAGATGAAAGTTCGTCATCAGCAGGTCGGCGGTCTTGAACCGATAGCCCGGCGTGATGAAGATGTCGGTCGGGCCGGACCAGGCGGTCAGCGAGCCATCAGGCCGTGCCGCGCTCTCCAGCAGGCGCAGCGAGGTCGTGCCGACAGCGATGATACGCCCGCCCCGCGCCTTGGCGCCATTCAGAGCGTCGGCTGTTGCTTCGCTGACCGAGCCGGTCTCGGCATGCATCTTGTGGTCAGCGGTATCGTCCGCCTTGACCGGCAGGAAGGTGCCTGCACCGACATGCAAGGTGACGAAGCGGCGTTCGATGGCTTTAGCGTCGAGCGCCGCAAACAGCTCCGGCGTGAAATGCAGGCCTGCGGTGGGGGCAGCGACTGCGCCCTCCTCCTTGGCATAGATGGTCTGGTAATCCGTCAGGTCGCGCGCGTCGTCGTTGCGCTTGGAGGCGATATAGGGCGGCAGCGGGATGTGGCCGACGGCATGCAGCGCCTCGTCGAGAAACGGCCCCGACAGGTCGAAACCGAGCAGCACCTCGCCGGCATCGCCCTTCTCGATCACCGTGGCATCGAGCTGACCGAGGAAACAGGAATTGCCGTCATGGCCGAAATGGATGCGGTCGCCGGCGGCGATGCGCTTGCCCGGCCGCATGAAGGCCAGCCAGCGGTCCGGCGCCATGCGCATATGCAGCGTGGCGTCGACCTGCGCCTGCGCTTCGCCGCGCCGCCTTATGCCTCTCAACTGGGCAGGAATGACCTTGGTGTCGTTGAAGACCAGCACGTCGCCGGCGTTGAGCAAGGACGGCAGGTCGCCAACCGCGCGGTCCGAAAGACCCTCGCCCGGCCTGACCACGAGCATTTTTGCGCTGTCGCGCGGCTCGGCCGGGCGCAGCGCGATGCGCTCCTCCGGCAGGTCGAAGTCGAAGAGATCGACGCGCATCAGTAGAGCCGGACGAGCAGTGCTCCGGCCAAGAGCAGCACCGCGCCGGCGATGCGGCCGAGCGAAATCTCGCGCACCGCCACGCCGAGGAAGCCGACCCGATCGATCAGCATGCCGGCCAGCAGCTGGCCGGCAACCAGGAACGCCATCAGCGCGGCTGCACCGATGCGCGGCGTAAGAATGGTCGACAGGGTGACATAGAAACCGCCGAGCATGCCGCCGGCGATGAACAGCCAAGGCGCAGGCGCCTTCCAGTCGAGCGAGATGTCCTGCAGCCGCACAACGGCAATGGAGATGATACCAAGCACGATCGCGCCCGACAGGAACGAAAACGCAGCAGCCGCGACCGGGAGCCCCAGGCCGCGCGCCAGCTGCGAGTTGATCGGCGCCTGGACGGCGATGAAGGCGCCTGACAGGATGCCGAGCAGCGACCAGACCACGCCCATCATCGTCGTTTGTCCTTACTTGACGTCGGCCGCGACCTTCAGCGACACGATCTTGTCGGGATCGACCACCGGCTCGCCGCGCTTGATCTTGTCGACATTGTCCATGCCTTCGATGACCTGGCCCCAGACCGTGTACTGGCGGTTGAGGAAAGCGGCATCGTCGAAGCAGATGAAGAACTGCGAATTGGCGGAGTTCGGGTTCTGCGAACGGGCCATCGAGCAGGTGCCGCGGCCGTGGTTCGCGTTGGAGAATTCAGCCTTCAGGTCCGGCTTTTCCGAGCCGCCCATGCCCGCACGCGAGGGCGCGAAGGTCGGCTTCGACGAATTGCCGAACTTCACGTCGCCGGTCTGCGCCATGAAGCCTTCGATGACGCGGTGGAAGACCACGCCGTCATAGGCGCCTTCGCGGGCCAGTTCCTTGATGCGGGCGACGTGGCCGGGAGCCAAATCGGGGAACAGTTCGATGACGACCTTGCCCTTGGTCGTTTCCAGGATGAGCGCGTTCTCGCGGTCCTTGATCTCAGCCATGTCGTATATCCTTTATCTCAGAAAAACAGATTGATTTGATTGGTTTACTTGTCGGCGGCGATGCGTACCTTGATCATGCGGTCGGGCTCGCTGACCGTGCCGTTGTCGGCCTCGTCACCCTTCTTGATCTTGTCCACCAGTTCGATGCCGCTGACGACATTGCCGACGATGGTGTACTGGCCATCGAGGTTCGGAGCCGGCGCGAACATGATGAAGAACTGCGAATTGGCGGAGTTCGGGTCCTGCGAACGGGCCATACCGAGCGTGCCGCGCTTGAAATGTTCGCTCTGCGAGAATTCGGCCGGCAGGTCGGGCAGGTCTGAACCGCCGGTGCCGACGGCCTCGGGGCTGAACCCCTTCTTCATGTTGCCGAACTTGACGTCGCCGGTCTGCGCCATAAAGCCGTTGATGACGCGGTGGAATGCGACATCGTTATAAGCCCCTTCGCGCACCAGCTTCTTGATCTGGGCGACATGCTTGGGTGCCAGGTCGGGGCGTAGCGCGACGGTGACGTCGCCGTTCTTCAAGGTGATGACCATGGTGTTTTCCGGTTCGGCGGCGAAGGCCGAAACGGATGCGGTCACGAGACCGGCAAGCACGACGAGGAACGAGGCGAGCTTTTTCAGCTGCATAAGGGATCTCCGAAGGTCTTTGTTAGGGTGCATGTCGTTGCCCCAAAACCGGCATCCACTTTTGGGCGACATGCACTATTTCGCGAATTTGGCGGTGAGCGCGCCGGCAACGGCGGCCGGCACGAACGGACGGATGTCGCCGCCCATCGAGGCTATCTGGCGCACAAGTGTGGCGGTAATGGTGCGTACCGACGGGCTGGCGGGCAGAAAAACCGTCTGCAGTTCCGGCGCCATCGTCTCGTTCATTCCAGCCATCTGCATCTCATAGTCGAGATCGGTGCCGTCACGCAGGCCGCGGATCATGATCGAGGCGCCATGCTTGCGGGCCGCGTCGATGACCAGCCCGTCAAAGGCGACGACCTTGATACGGTCGCCGTCGCGGCCAAATTCGGCCTTGGTCGCGGCCTCGATCAGCTTCACCCGTTCGTCGAAGGAAAACAGCGGCGTCTTGCCGGGGTGAGTGCCGATCGCCGCATAAACCGCGTCGGCGACAGCCAGCGATGCCTTCAGGACATCGAGATGGCCGTTGGTCAGCGGGTCGAAGGAGCCGGCATAAAGGGCGATGCGATCGGTCATGGGAGGTGCTTCTAGCGGGGCATTGGGCGGAAGGCAAATGCGATTGGGAACATCTGCGTGAACCTTTTCGCAGACATGAACGACAGATGAATGCCTTGATCACGAAGACTTCACGCCGCGTTCGCTAGTTTGCACTTCGGAAGATGAAACCAAAACCCGATCTAACCGTTGGATAGGCGCAGGAGAACACGCACATGCTGATCTACATGCTCGCCACCGCAATGACCGTCGCCATGCTGATCGCCACCGCATTCGGATTGCATAGCGAGGCAGAGCGCGTCCGTGTCCGGACAAAGCGGTTCGAAGGTTTCGGCGCTCGCTGGCCCCACCGTCACCCCTGATTTATTGCTAGTTTCTTGTTTGCGCCGGCCCATCGGGCCGGCGTTGTTGGTCAAAACCTATTCGGCGCTGTCCGGTACGGCATCTCCGGCCCCGGCCTCAATGACACTCTCTTCGACATCCTCGTCGGCCTGCGGCTCCGAGATCCGTTCGACCGAAACCACCTTTTCGCCTTCGGCGGTGTTAAAGATGGTCACGCCCTTGGTGGCGCGGCTGGCGAAACGGATACCGTTGACCGGCACCCGGATGACCGTGCCGCCGTCCGAAACCAGCATGATCTGGTCGTCATTGCCGACCGGGAAAGTCGCCACCAGCTGGCCGATCTCGGCCACCTTCGACACGTCGGTGGCGCGGATGCCCTTGCCGCCGCGTCCGGTCAGGCGGAAATCGTAGGATGACGAGCGCTTGCCGTAGCCATATTCGGTCACCGTCAGCACAAATTGCTCATGCGCCTTGAGCTCTTCGTAACGGCTGTCGGAAAGCTCGGTCTCCTCGCCAATCTCCTCATTGGTGAGTGCAATCTCTTCTTCCTCGCCGGTCACCTCGGCGGCAAGCCGCCGCTCCAGTGCTGCCCGCTTGAGGTAGGCGGAGCGTTCCGCCGGCGAAGCATCGACATGCTCGATCACCGACATGGAGATGATGCGGTCGGTCTCGGCCATGCTTATGCCGCGCACGCCGACCGAATTGCGGCTCTGGAAGACGCGCACATCGCCAACGCGGAAGCGGATGCACTGGCCGGAGCTGGCGGTCAAAAGCACATCGTCATTGTCTGTGCAGGTCTCGACGCCGAGGATCTCGTCGCCCTCCTCCTCCAGCTTCATGGCGATCTTGCCGTTGCGGTTGACCTGGACGAATTCGGACAGCTTGTTGCGGCGCACGGTGCCGCGCGTGGTGGCGAACATGACGTCGAGTTCGCCCCAGCTGGTCTCGTCCTCGGGCAGCGGCATGATGGTGGTGATGCGCTCGCCCTGCTCCAGCGGCAGCATGTTGATCAGCGCCTTGCCGCGCGACTGCGGATTGCCGATTGGCAGCCGCCAGACCTTTTCCTTGTAGACGATGCCGCGCGAGGAGAAGAACAGCACCGGCGTATGCGTGTTGGCGACGAACAGCCGGGTGACGAAATCCTCTTCCTTGGTCGACATGCCGGAGCGGCCCTTGCCGCCGCGGCGTTGCGCCCGGTAGAGCGACAGCGGCACGCGCTTGATGTAGCCGGAATGGCTGACGGTGACGACCATGTCCTCGCGCTGGATCAGATCCTCGTCTTCCATGTCGGCGCCGCCGTCGGTGAGCTCGGTGCGGCGCGGCGTGCCGAACTCGTCGCGCACGGCGGCAAGCTCGTCCTTGACGATCTGCTGGATGCGGGCGCGGGACGACAGAATGTCGAGGTAATCCTTGATCTCGTCGCCGATGGTGTTCAGCTCGTCGGCGATTTCGTCACGGCCGAGCGCAGTCAGGCGCTGCAGGCGCAGTTCGAGGATGGCGCGCGCCTGTTCCTCGGACAGGTTGTAGGTGCCATCCTCATTGATGCGATGGCGCGGATCGTCGATCAGCAGAATCAATGACTCGACGTCGCCGGAGGGCCAGCGCCGCTCCATCAACTGCTCGCGCGCCGTCTGCGGATCGGGCGCGGTGCGGATCAGCTTGATCACTTCGTCGATGTTGGCGACGGCGATGGCGAGGCCGACCAGCACGTGGGCGCGGTCGCGCGCCTTGCGCAGCAGGAATTTCGTGCGCCGGCTAATCACCTCTTCGCGGAAGCTGACAAACGCCTTCAGCATGTCGGTCAGGTTCATCACTTCCGGCTTGCCGCCGTTCAGCGCCACCATATTGGCGCCGAAGGAGGTCTGCAGCGGCGTGAAGCGGTAAAGCTGGTTGAGAATGACGTCGGCGACAGCGTCGCGCTTCAGCTCGATGACGACGCGGTAGCCCTGGCGGTCGCTTTCGTCGCGAATGTCGGAAATGCCTTCGATGCGCTTGTCGCGCACCAGCTCGGCCATTTTCTCGATCATCGAGGCCTTGTTCACCTGGTACGGGACTTCCGTGATGATGATCGATTCACGGTCGTTTCCGCGCTGTTCGACATTGACCTTGCCGCGCATGACGATGGAGCCACGGCCAGTCGCATAGGCGCTGTAGATGCCGGAACGGCCGAGCACGATGCCGCCGGTCGGGAAATCGGGACCCGGAATGATCTCCATCAGCGCCGGCAAATCGATCGCCGGATTGTCGATGATGGCGATGGCGCCGTTGCAGATCTCGGCCAGATTATGCGGCGGAATATTGGTGGCCATGCCGACGGCAATGCCGCCGGAACCGTTGACCAGAAGGTTGGGGAAGCGGGCCGGCAGCACCTTCGGTTCGGTGTCGGATGCGTCATAAGTCTCCTGGAAATCGACGGTTTCCTTGTCGATGTCCTCCAAGAGTTCATGCGCGACCTTGGTCAGCCGCGATTCGGTGTAGCGCATCGCCGCCGGCGGATCGCCGTCGATGGAGCCGAAATTACCCTGCCCGTCGATCAGCGGAACGCGCAGCGACCAGTCCTGCGCCATGCGCACCAAGGCGTCGTAGATCGAGGCGTCGCCATGCGGATGGTATTTACCCATCACGTCGGCGACCGGGCGGGCCGACTTCACATATTTGCGGTTCCAGTGGTAACCGCTCTCATGCGCCGCATAGAGAATGCGGCGGTGAACCGGCTTCAGGCCGTCGCGTACATCGGGCAGCGCACGGCTGACGATGACGCTCATGGCATAAGAGAGGTAGGAGCTCTGCATCTCCTCGATGATGGAGATGGGCTCGATGCCGGTAGGGCCGCCGTCGGCGCCGCGCGGGGGTTTTTGGTCGGTCAAATCGGATCACAATCTAATCAGGAATCACTGACCGCTTATATAGGAAGCACGGCCGAAACTCCAATATTCGTGGTGCTTTTCCAACGACAATTTCAGTGGCAATTTCAAATGGATAAAGCTGATTGCGACGATTTGGCCACAACGCATTTCGCCGCCGCCAGGGCAAAAGCCTGCGATGGACCGTTTTCCAAGCCAGAACGTATCAGGAGGCAGGCGGACGCATTAGCGGGTAGCCACCCGCCGGGCGCGATAGTCGCCGGGCGTTTCGCCCATGACGCGCCGGAAACGGCGGTTGAACGTCGACAAATCGTTGAAACCGGCCTCGAAGGCGATCGCCGAGATGGCATCGCCTGACATGCGCAGCCGCACCGCCGCGCGGTGCAGCCGGGTTCTCAGCAGAAACTGATAGGGCGTCATGCCGGCGACCTGCCGGAAGGTGCGCAGGAAATGATACGGGCTGGTCGCCGTCGCGCAGGCAAGCTCGGAAAGCGAGACCGGCCTGTCGGCATTGAGCTCGATCTGCCGCACCGCCTCGGCAACCCGTTTCTGGTCGCGGCGGCTCGGCGGTCGAACGCCAGGCACCGCATCGCTGGCGACGGGCAGTGCTGCGCCGGCAACTGCCAGTGCTGCGCCGGCAATTCGCAGGCCAAGCTCCTCAAAGGCGTCGATGTCGACCATCTCGCGCGCCGCTTCCGCCTCGGCCAGCAGCGATGTCAGCGCCGGCAAGGGCGGCATATGCGGCACGCCGAAGGCGAGCTTGCTCGCGCCGGGCACGTCGCTGGCGATGCGGTCGAGATAGGCCGGAGCGAAGTGGAAGGACAGGCAACGGTCGCCGGCGCCATGCTCATGCCCGCATTCATAGCAGGCGCCGACATTGCCGAGCAGGATCGCGCCCGGCGCCAGCATGGCGGCGCCTTGCCTGGTGCGGTAGCGGAAGGTGCCGCTGGTGACAGCGGCAACGCAGAAGGTGTCGTGCGCCTCCTCGAACGGGCGGTCGCCGGCGCCGGCCGTGCACAGCACGTCACAGACATACCAACCCTGCCCCGATGCCAAGTTTTGTTCGCTCGTCGTCATGGCTTGAAAGATAGCAATTTTTCCCAAGCGCGACACCCGGTCGGGGCCTATCGCTTGCAGCCTCCTGACACTACGAAGGCAGCAAGTATGATCGGTACATCCTCCTTTGCCGAAGCGCTCCACAGCGACGGCCCCAATTCCGGCCTGGCTGAAAAGCTGGATCTCTACGGCCGCTTCGTCGGCGCCTGGACATTCGATGCCACGCGCCATCTCGAGGACGGCACGGTTCTCACCGGAGGCGGCGAGGTGCATTTCGGCTGGGTCCTGGAAGGCAGGGCGATCCAGGATGTATGGATCCTGCCCGCGCGGGATGCCGGCCCCTCGCCTTCTCTCGGCAAATGGACTTTCTATGGCACAACGCTGCGGGCCTATGATCCCGGCTCGGATGCCTGGCACATCTTCTGGAGCGACCCGCGCAACCAATACTACAGCCGCCAGCTTGGTCGCGCCGAAGGCGACACGATTGTGCAGGTCGGCGCCGACGGCACTGGTTCCTCGGTCCGCTGGAGCTTTTCGCGCATCACCAAGGACAGCTTCCGCTGGCTCGGCGAGCGTTCGCACGACGATGGCAAGACATGGCGTCTCGAAGTCGAGTTCCTGGCGCGCCGCGTCGCCCAGGACTGATGACGCAACATATTGCAAAAAAGGTGAAAAAACATGCTTGACCATGTCTCGATCGGCGTCCGCGACACCAACGTTCCGAAGCCCTTCTACGATGCCGCGCTAAAGCCGCTCGGTTATTCCTGCCTCGGCCAGTCGCCAGGCTCACTGGGTTATGGTGCGCAAGCCGTCGCGCTGTGGGTGAACGACGCGGAGCGGCCAGTGCCATCGGACGAGAAGCCCGGTCTGCATTTCTGCTTTGCCGCGCCGACGAGGCAGAGTGTCGTCGCCTTCCATGCCGCCGCCTTGCGTGCAGGCGACAGCGACAATGGCGCGCCGGGCCTGCGCGCCGACTATGGCGAGGACTATTACGCTGCCTTCATCGTCGATCCCGACGGCTATCGCCTGGAGGCCTATTGCAACGCTGCCGCCTAACATAGCCGGCGTCTCCGGTATCGGCATCTCAGACGGTTCCCACCGGCCAGGCTTTGCTCTACCACTATCGTGGCGCAGGGGTCCGGCCCGGCGGGAGGGGTCAGCGATGCCGAGTTTCGACAGCCTGTTCAACGCCTTCGTCACCATTCTGGTGACCATCGACCCGCCAGGTCTCGCGCCGCTCTTCCTCGCGGTGACACGCGGCATGAACCGCGAGGAACGTCAGCAGGTCTCGGTGCGCGCCTCGATCATCGGCTTCCTGGTGATGGCGCTGTTTGCGGTGGCCGGGGCCTCCATCCTGTCGGTGTTCGGCATCACGCTGCCGGCTTTCCGCGTCGCCGGCGGGTTTTTGCTGTTCTTCATCGCGTTCGAAATGGTGTTCGAGCGCCGCCAGGACCGCAAGGAGAAGATCGGCGACGTCGCCATCACCAAGGACATGATCCACAATATCGCGGCCTTCCCGCTGGCGATCCCGCTGATCGCCGGCCCCGGTGCGATTTCGGCGACCGTGCTACTGTCGGGCTCGTTTCAGGGTTTTGCAGCACAAGCGGCGCTGGTCGGCATCATCTTCGTCTGCCTTGCCATCACCTATCTGGTGTTCGTGCTGTCGGAGCGCATCGACCGCATCCTCGGCCAGACCGGCCGCTCGATCCTCACCCGCCTGCTCGGCGTCATCCTGGCCGCGCTTGCGGTTCAGTTCGTCGCGGATGGCATCAAGGCGCTGATGGCGGGGTAACGGCAGCCCCTACTCCACCGCCGTATCGACGACCTTGAAATCGTGGGTGATGACAGCCGTCTTGGCCAGCATGGCCGAGGCCGAGCAGTATTTCTCGATCGACAGGTTGATGGCGCGCTGGACCTTGTCGCGCGACAGCGCGTGGCCCGTGACGATGAAATGCATGTGGATGCGGGTGAAGACTTTCGGGTCGGTTTCGGCCCGGTCGGCGTCGAGTTCGACAACACAGTCCTCGATCGCCTCGCGGCCTTTTTCGAGGATGTGGACGACATCATAGGCCGAGCAGCCGCCGGTGCCGATCAGCACCAGCTCCATCGGGCTCGGACCCGGCGTCTTGCCTTCCGGCCCGGAGGCGGTTCCTAGCACAACCTTGTGGCCGCTGCCGGACTCGCCGACGAAGGTGCGCTCCTCGACCCATTTGATCCGGGCTTTCACGGCAATCTTCCTTTCAGAAAGCGTCACTGGCCGAAGACGACCGTGTGCATGATCCGCCCCGGCAGCAGCGTGAACACGCCGGCGCCGATCAGGGCGAAAACATACAGCGATATCATGACCCTGCGATGTGTGGCGACCCGATGCATATGCGCGTGCCAGACCGCCAGCGGCACGGCGATCAACACTAACATCGACAAGAGATGGATCGGGCTGAACGGACCGACGAGGCGTATCTGCTGGATCCAGAAACTGGAGATGGCGACGACCAGCATCAGCGCCGCCCAGGTATAGCCGACGACACGATGACGCGTCGTGCCTTTCGGCAGCGCTAGTTGCGTAGCGCCAATGGCCAGCGCGGCAAGGGCCGCGAAGGCGTGCCATGGAATGGGAGGGCGCGCCGATAGAAGCGGTCCGAGCGACATCGCGCCCTCTCCTCAGATATCGCTGACTACCGTCAGCTCAGAACGGGATTTCGTCGTCCAGTTCGCGCGACGAGCCGCCGCCACCGCCGCCCTTGGAACCGCCGCCACCGCTGTTGCCGCCGCGGTTGAAGCTCTCATTGGGGCCAGACTGGCCGAAATCCGAGCCACGGCTCGCGCCGCTGCCGCCGGCATAGTTGCCGACCTGACCGCCGCCCTCGCCGCGAGAATCGAGCATCTGCAGCTCGCCGCGGAATTTCTGCAGCACGACTTCGGTCGTGTACTTGTCGGCGCCGGTCTGGTCTTGCCATTTGCGTGTCTGCAGCTGGCCTTCGACGTAAACCTTCATGCCCTTCTTCAGGTACTGCTCGGCGACCTTGGCGATCTGGTCATTGAAAATGACCACGTTGTGCCATTCGGTCTTTTCCTTGCGCTCGCCGGAGTTCTTGTCGCGCCAGCTTTCCGACGTGGCGATGCGGATGTTGACGACCGGATCACCGGAATTCAGGCGGCGGATTTCAGGGTCCGCGCCGAGGTTACCGACCAGAATGACCTTGTTGACGCTACCCGCCATGACACTTCTCCGTGCTCATCCGAAACAAATTTCAAGTCGTTCACCTTACAGGCCGCGCACAATCCTGGCTTGCCGCGGCTGGCTTTTCCCACAAGGTTTTTGTTCCCTTTTCGTTCCTATACTGTTAACCACGGATTGTCAAGGAATGGCAGCAATCGCCGACGCGGGCGCGTGGATTTAGCTGACACGCAGGGGCGAGAAGCGGTGTCGTCAGCGCCGTTTTTTAGCTGGCCGCAACGGACCGAAAAAGCCGCTCCACTCCATGCCCATGCCATGGGCGCGCTGTGCGATCACGGTTGGCGCCGACATCAGCCCGACTGCAGGTTCAGATTTCAGAGCCGGGTCATTCAGCAATTTCCCGATCGCGCGCCCGTGCCACCACACCTGAGCGACGAGCGCCGCTACCACCGCGATCAGGCCCCAGGTCCCCAATCCTTCGCCGAAGACGTAAATCCCGTATGGCGGCGATAGCGCCGTACCCAGCTTGGCCAACAAGATCACGGCCACGAAACCGATGACGGCGATCGCTCCTATACCGAGTACGAGGCGGCGATAGAGCCTCAGAGCCTCGTTGAGGTTCTCGGCGGACGAAAGATCGACGTTGGAATTCATAAATACTACTCCTGCCTCGCGATGATCGGCCCATCTTGTTCCCCACGGCTTAGAGGCCCGGCAGGATCCAATCAATACGCAGCATTCAAAACACCCCTTGCCAAATCGATAAGTATCGACTTATGCTTTGCCATGATCGAAGCAGAGATTTTTCGCGCCCTGGCCGACCCGACGCGACGCGCCGTCTACGAGCGGCTGACTTCCGGCGAGATGAGCGTGTCGGAGTTGCGCACCGGCATGAGCGTGTCGCAGCCGGCGGTGTCGCAGCACCTTGCCGTGCTGCGCGGCGCAGGCCTGGTCAGCGAAAGACGCGCCGGCCGCAACGCCTACTATCGCGCCGATCCGCAAGGGCTCGAGCCGCTGCTCGGCTGGATCGAACGCTACCGCGCATTCTGGCCGGAGCGCATCGAAAGACTGAAGGCCGTTTTGAAGGACATGGACCAATGACCGACGAAAAGCAGACGCAGACCGCCAAGGATGCCCTCGCCTTCGAATGCGATCTGCCGGACGCACCGGAAAAAGTGTGGCGGGCACTGACCGTGCCGGACCTCTTGGCGGAATGGATGATGCCGAACGACATCAATCCGGAAACCGGCAGCCGCTTTGCCTTTGCCGGGCCTGAGAAGCCGATCGAGTGCGAAGTGCTCGATGCCGAGCCGGGGCGCCTGCTGCGCTATTCCTGGCGCGAGCGTTCCGGCGACGCCAACCGCGAGGAGCTGGAGAGCATCGTCACCTTCACACTCGCCCGCACCGTTTCCGGCGGCACGCATCTGCGCATCGTCCATGACGGGTTTGTCCTGACGCCTGCGGTCGCGATGGCCGGCGCCGGCTGCCGGCTCTGGCTGCGCGCATACAAGCCCAAACCGCCTGTCGCCGCCAACGCGCCACGCCTGTTGCTGCGCGCTGCCTGACCCGGAAAAATCAAAACGGAGACAATGAGATGAGCGGCTTTGCCAATCTGGTGCCGATGGTGATCGAGCAATCGAGCCGCGGCGAACGTGCCTTCGACATTTTCTCGCGGCTGCTGCGCGAGCGCATCATCTTCGTCAATGGCGAGATCAATGACGGCATGTCGGCGCTGGTCTGCGCCCAGCTCCTGTCGCTGGAATCGGACAATCCCGACAAGGAGATCTCGCTCTACATCAACTCGCCGGGCGGCGTGGTGACCAGCGGCTTCGCCATCTACGACACGATGCAATATGTCAGCTGCCCGGTGTCGACCGTGTGCATGGGCTTTGCCGCGTCGATGGCCTCCTTCCTGCTGATGGCGGGAACGCCGGGGCGGCGCATCGCGCTGCCCAATGCCAGCATCGTGCTGCACCAGCCTCTGGGCGGCTTCCAGGGCCAGGCCTCCGACATCCAGCGCCATGCCGAAGGCATTTTGCGCACCAAGCGGCACATGGCCGACCTCTACGCTCACCATTGCGGCCGCACCCACGAAGAGGTCGAACGCACGCTCGACCGCGATTTCTTCATGACCGCGAAGGAGGCCAAGGACTGGGGCCTCGTCGACCACGTCTTCGACACCCGCAAGCAGGCAGCGGCCTGATCGGCGGATTGAATGCAGGCCGGTGTTCCCTCAATTTCAACGCCGCTGGTCTGGCCTCGCCTTGAGCGCGGCACTATAGTCTTGCCATGCGCTACCACCTGAACAGACTGACCATAGCCATTGCCATCACGGCGGCGACATCGAGCATGGCCTTTGCCGGGGGCAGCACCAGCACGTCGCGGAAAGGCGCCCTGCCCGGCGTGGCCGGCGACTACCGCATCGCCAAGCCCGCGCCGCAGCCGGAGCCGGACGACGCGCTGCCTGCCGTCGAGAACGGCACGTTCAAGATCGGCGACACCGATGTCAGGATTTCCGGCAGCATCACTGTCGATGTCGGCACGGGTGGGATCAAGCCGCCGCGCCGGTAGCCCCTTCTCCCAGCTACTATACGGGAGAGAAAGCCTGCGCCGACGACTTCCTCGCAAAAGAACAGCCCCGCCGTTGCTTCCGCTAACGGTCGGGGCTTTTTTTGGATTCCAAATCCAAACTGCCGGTAGTGTTATACCGACTTTGATTTCGGATGCTTCGCGGCATTCAGCCGACGATCCGACTAGCCGTCTCTGATTTTTGTGGGATTCGGCAGGTCACGGTTTGTCTGGTGGTTTGTTGGACTGACGCGATGCGTTCGTTTGGACGCATACACTCCAATGCCTTGAAACTACCTGGCACTTATGCCCGCCGCGGCTCCACTAGCAGGTGGAGCCTCAAGGGACTATCCGGTGGCGTCATGCTCCGCTCCTATGTCCGTTGCGACTGGTGTCAATCCGAAGCACAAATCGCAAAAACCTGCGGCGTCTCGCAGGCCGCTATGGGCGGCGAGGCCATCAAAGACGGCCGGCTCCGTTGACTCCGGCAGAGTGCGCCCCTGATTCGACGGCGTCAACCTTGAATAGCCGGTTACGGAAAATGTGATCGTCGGGAGCTTACGTCAGGGTCAGTTTCTGAAACACCCTTGTCAGTTTCTGCACAGCTTTGTCAGGAGCGTGTTCGGTCTTTGTTCTTTCCGCTTGCCCGTTCGCGCGAAAGACGGTTAAACGGCTTTGGTCGAGAAGTGTGGCGTCTCTCGACGTGGCGGCAAAAATACCTACATAGGGAATGGCCGGGAAAACCCGCCGATCCCACTGACACCAGACCTGAGGCGGCGACCGGCGATGGCCGACCATAAATACCTTTCCATTCGCGGGGCACGCGAACACAACCTAAAGAATGTCGATCTCGACCTGCCGCGTGACAGCCTGATCGTCATGACCGGCCTGTCGGGCTCCGGCAAATCGTCGCTTGCTTTCGACACCATCTATGCCGAGGGCCAGCGCCGTTACGTCGAGAGCCTGTCGGCTTATGCGCGCCAGTTCCTCGAAATGATGCAGAAGCCGGATGTCGACCAGATCGACGGCCTGTCGCCGGCCATCTCGATCGAGCAGAAGACCACGTCGAAGAACCCGCGTTCGACGGTCGGCACCGTCACCGAGATCTACGACTACATGCGCTTGCTGTTCGCGCGCGTCGGCATCCCCTATTCGCCGGCGACCGGCCTGCCGATCGAGAGCCAGACGGTTTCACAGATGGTCGACCGGGTGCTGGCGGTCGAGGAAGGCACGCGCCTTTTCCTGCTGGCGCCGATCGTGCGCGGCCGCAAGGGTGAGTATCGCAAGGAACTGCTGGAGCTGCAGAAGAAGGGCTTTCAGCGCGTCAAGGTCGACGGCGTCTTCTATGAGATCGCCGATGTGCCGGCGTTGGACAAGAAGTACAAGCACGACATCGATGTCGTCGTCGACCGCATCGTCGTGCGCGGCGACCTGGCGACACGGCTTGCCGATTCCATCGAAACGGCGCTCAAGCTGGCGGAAGGGCTGGCGGTGGCCGAGTTCGCCGACCGGCCGCTCGACGCCAGCCAGACCGGCGAGGACTCGGTCAACAAATCGAAGAACGAGACGCATGAGCGCATCCTGTTCTCGGAAAAATTCGCCTGCCCGGTTTCCGGCTTCACCATTCCGGAGATCGAGCCCCGGCTGTTCTCGTTCAACAACCCGTTCGGCGCCTGCCCGACCTGCGACGGCCTCGGCAACCAGCGCGCCATCGACGCCAGCCTGATCGTGCCGGACGAAAACGTCTCGCTGCGCGACGGCGCCGTCAGCCCGTGGGCGAAGTCGACCTCACCCTATTACGCCCAGACGCTGGAAGCGCTGGGCAAAGCCTATGGCTTCAAGCTCGGCGACAAGTTCAAAGACCTGACCGAAGAGGCCAAGGAAGCCGTCCTGCGCGGCACCGGCGAGCGCGAGGTCACCTTCCAGTATGATGACGGCCTGCGCTCCTACAAGACGACCAAGACGTTCGAGGGCGTCATTCCCAATCTCGAACGGCGCTGGAAGGAAACCGAATCCGCCTGGATGCGCGAGGAGATCGAGCGCTTCATGTCGGCGACGCCCTGCCCGGTCTGCAAGGGTTACCGGCTGAAGCCGGAAGCGCTGGCGGTGAAGATCGCCGGCAAGCATATAGGCGAAGTCACAGAGCTGTCGATCCGCAAGGCCGACCAGTGGTTCACCGAACTGCCGCCACATCTCAACGACCAGCAGAACGAGATCGCGGTGCGCGTTCTCAAGGAAATCCGTGACCGCCTGCGCTTCCTCAACGATGTCGGCCTCGACTATCTGACGCTGTCGCGCAATTCCGGCACGCTGTCGGGCGGCGAGAGCCAGCGCATAAGGCTGGCGTCGCAGATCGGCTCCGGCCTCACCGGCGTGCTCTATGTGCTGGACGAGCCGTCGATCGGCCTGCACCAGCGCGACAATGCCCGCCTGCTCGACACGCTCAAGCATCTGCGCGACATCGGCAACACGGTGATCGTCGTCGAGCATGACGAGGACGCCATCCTGCATGCCGATTATGTCGTCGACATGGGTCCGGCCGCCGGCATTCATGGCGGCGAGATCATCGCCCAGGGCACGCCGCAGCAGGTGATGGCCAATCCCAACTCGATCACCGGTAAATATCTGTCGGGCGCGCTCGAAGTCGCCACGCCCGGTGTCAGGCGCGAGGCCAAGAAAAACCGCCGGCTGAAGATCGTCGGCGCGCGCGGCAACAATCTCAAGAACGTCACTGCCGAAATCCCGCTCGGCACTTTTACCGCCGTCACCGGCGTGTCTGGCGGCGGCAAATCGACCTTCCTGATCGAGACGCTGTTCAAGGCGGCGTCGCGCCGCATCATGGGCTCGCGCGAGCATCCGGCCGATCACGACCGCATCGAGGGCCTCGAATTCCTCGACAAGGTCATCGACATCGACCAGTCGCCGATCGGCCGCACACCGCGTTCGAACCCGGCCACCTACACCGGCGCCTTCACACCGATCCGCGACTGGTTTGCCGGGTTGCCCGAGGCCAAGGCCCGCGGCTATCAGCCGGGCCGCTTCTCCTTCAACGTGAAGGGCGGCCGCTGCGAGGCCTGCCAGGGCGACGGCGTCATCAAGATCGAGATGCACTTCCTGCCCGACGTCTACGTCACGTGCGACGTCTGCCACGGCAAGCGCTACAACCGCGAGACGCTCGACGTCCTGTTCAAGGGCAAGTCGATCGCCGACGTCCTGGACATGACGGTCGAGGAAGGCGTCGATTTCTTTGCCGCCGTGCCCGGGGTGCGCGACAAGCTGGAGACGCTGAAGCAGGTCGGCCTCGGCTACATCCATATCGGCCAGCAGGCGACGACGCTGTCGGGCGGCGAGGCGCAGCGCATCAAGCTCGCCAAGGAATTGTCGCGCAAGGCGACCGGCAAGACGCTCTACATCCTCGACGAGCCGACCACCGGCCTGCACTTTCACGACGTCGCCAAGTTGCTGGAAGTGCTTCACGAACTGGTCGACCAGGGCAACACGGTGGTGGTCATCGAGCACAATCTCGAAGTCATCAAGACCGCCGACTGGGTGCTCGACCTCGGCCCCGAAGGCGGCGATGGCGGTGGCGAACTGGTGGCACAGGGCACACCGGAAGCCATCGTGCGCGAAAAGCGCAGCTACACCGGCCAGTTCCTGAAGGAGCTTTTGGAGCGGCGGCCCGGAGGCAAGCGCGAAGCGGCGGAGTAACTGACAGACCGGTCGGGCGCCTGGAGAGCTTTGAATGACAGTCCGACAGGCGCTTGCCGGTGATCTCGACGCAGTCGTCTCGCTGACGCAGACCGCCTATGAGCACTACACGCCCCTGTTAGGCGCGCCGCCGCTCCCAGTCACCGAGGACTATGCGCCACGCATCGAGCGTGGCGAGGTCTGGCTCTTGGAGAGCGGCGCGGAACTCGCCGGGCTGATCGTTATTGAGCGCCATCCCGATCATGCGATGATCTTCAGCGTCGCGGTCTCCCCCGCTTTCCAGGGCAGGAAACTCGGCACCGCGCTGCTCGAGTTCGCCCAGGAACAGGCGCGGCTATGGGGGGTGCCGGAGGTCCGGCTCTACACCAATTCGCGCATGGAGCGGAACATCGAGATCTATACGGCCTATGGCTTCCACGAAACGGGCCGCCGAGCCAATCCCCACCGTCCCGGATGGACCGTGGTCGACATGATCAAACCGGTTGGAAAAATAGCCTGACCGCATTTTTAGAACTGGGAGGAAGACGATGATCAGCCAAGGAACAATCCGCGCCGGGATGGGCGGCTGGACTTTCGAACCCTGGGATACGTCCTTCTACCCGGACAAGCTTTCCAAGGCCAAACAGCTGAGTTACGCCACCCGCCAGGTACCGAGCATCGAGGTCAACGGCACCTACTATTCCAGCTTCAAGGAGCCGACCTTCGTCAAATGGGCGGGCGAGGCGCCGGACGGTTTCGTCTATTCGCTGAAGGGCAATCGCTTCGTCACCAACCGCCGCGTGCTTGGCGAAGCCGGCGAGTCCATCACGCGCTTCCTCGGCTCCGGCATTGCCGCGCTGGGCGACAAGCTGGGCCCGATCCTGTGGCAGTTCGCGCCGACGAAAAAGTTCGACGCCGACGATTTCGAGGCCTTCCTGAAGCTGCTGCCGGAAAAGCAGGATGGCGTGGCGCTGCGCCATGCGCTGGAAGTGCGCAACGACAGTTTCAGCGTGCCGGAATTTGTGGGCCTGGCGCGCAAATACAAGGCGGCGATCGTCTATGCCGACCATGCCAAATATCCTGGTATCGCCGACATCACCGGCGATTTTATCTATGCGCGGCTGCAGACCGGCAGCGACGACAATCCGGATTGCTATACGCCGAATGGCTTGGACGAATGGGCAGCGCGGGTGAAGACCTGGGCGCAAGGCAAGCAGCCGGCCGATCTGCGGCGCGCCGATCCGACTTTCGACGCGCCGGTGAAACCGCGCGACGTGTTCGTCTACTTCATCACCGAGGGCAAGGTGCGCGCGCCGTTCGGCGCCATGGCGCTGATGAAGCGGGTGAGCTGATCGGTTAAAGCGCGTCGCGCTGAAACGGATTCATACGACGCGATTTAAGTCTTTGTCTTGATGCATGCCGTTGTCCCAGAACCGCGGCACACTTCTGGGCGTTAGGAGCAATTCCAGGAAAAGTGTGGGACGGTTTTCCCGGGAAAGCGGTCAGCGCTTTCCCTTGAAAAGGGTTTCAACCCAGAATTGCTACGATGAACCGAAGCGTGATAGCTTATGCGCATCGTAACCTTATCGATACCTCCATCCTCATAAATCCGGTGCGGGTCCTTTCTAGAGGCCGGCCGCCGCGCGCAAGGACGAGGGCATGTCGCTCGACTACAGTTCCCTTCTGTTGGCTGTCGGGTTTTCCGCCGCTTGCCTCGGCCTGACGCTGTTCGGCATTTGGCTTACCGCGCGCTCGGAAAAATTCCTGCTGACCTGGGCGGTCAGCGTGCTTCTGATCGTCGCCGACGTCTTCGCCTACCAGGCCTATATCGACGCGCCCGGACGCCTGCTCGGCCTCGCCAGCTTCACGTTCCTGCTGCTCGGCTTCGCGACCATGCTGGGCGCGGCCCATCAGTTCACGACCGGCCGCTCGCCATTGCCGCGCATCGCTGTCGGCGCCGGCGTCTCGCTGGCAGTCGCCTTGCCGCCGATGGCGCTTGGCTATGACGGGCTGGGCTTCATGCTGGAGAATGCCTTCGCCGCGCTGCTTTTGTTTGCGACGGCCTATGAATACTGGAAGGGTCGTACGGAATTCCCGGCCCCGATCCTCGGCATTGCAGGGCTCTACACCGCCACCGCAATTTCCTTCGTGCTGTGCTCCGGTGCACTTGTCTGGGATGGCAGGCTGGTGCTTGGCCATGCGCCGAGCAACTGGGCCGAGGATTTCAGCCTCATCGTCGTCATCGCCTGCATGACCGGCATCGGCGCGCTCTCGCTGGCGCTTAACCAGGGACGCCTGGCGCAGCATCATCGCCGCGAAGCGCTGACCGATCCGCTGACCGGACTGCTCAACCGGCGCGCTTTGTTCGACCTGCACGGCAAAACACCGGTCCGGTCCTTCACCGCCGTGATCGTGTTCGATCTCGACGGCTTCAAGGCCATAAATGACGAGTTCGGCCATGCCACCGGCGACGAGGTGCTGAAACTATTCGCCAAGGATTTGACCGCCAATCTCCAGCCAGGCGATGTCGCCGCGCGCATGGGCGGAGAGGAATTTGCATTGGTGCTCGATCGCACCTTGCCTGAAAAGGTGGAATTCATAGCCGAGCGGATCCGGGCCAGTTTTGCCATGCGCCGGATCGATACCGAGACCCGCCTGCTCTCCTGCACCGTCAGCGCCGGCTACGCCTTCGGCAGCGAGGGCGGCACCAAATTCGACAAGGTGCTCAGCGCCGCCGACAAGGCGCTTTACGGCGCCAAGCGCGGCGGCCGCAACCGTGTGCTCGCCTTCCGGCGCGCCGGGTAGGCTGGGCTGATATTCAGCCGGCCTGAACCTCACCACACGTAAAACAACACCCCAAAGCGCGTCGCATGAGGCCGTTCAGGCGCGACGCGCTTTTAGGCCGCTATGACGATCTCGTTGTAAGTGTCGAGGTCGACGTAGAAAACCTTGGTGATTTCGCCGATCAGCTCATCCTGCTGGTAGCCTTGCGAGCGCAGAATGTTGATGGCGGTGATGATGTCGACACGCTCTGTTAGCCGTCGTTTCTGGTGGTCCTCGACGAACCGTTCCATAGCCCTATTCTCCTGGCAAGATTATCTGAACGCATTGACCGACAATCAGAACTGCGAGGGAAGCTAGGGTGGCTTGCTTGCGTGGAACTTGCAGGCTGAGCCAGCATATTCCCTCGATCTGCTACAGAACCAGACTGATACGGAAGCGGCCGACTCACCGAGGCCTAGGAAAGACTAGCATGCAGTATTCGGCGTGCCAGAGTGTGGCGGCATCGGACGAAAGTCCGACGCAACGGGTGCGGACCTTCGCGACTTCATCATCCTTGGGCGTAGCGACGCGAAGCGGAGCGAAGACCCAGGGATCCATGCCGGGACGAAGAAGCGTCATTAACGGTGCAGAATGTGGAATGCCAATGTGCCGCAGAAGCGATCTTGTTCTGCATCGCGGCACTCTTTGGCTGATGTCGCGGCATGGATTCTAGGGTCTGCGCGCGTCGCTCCGCTCCTTGGCTCCGCCCTAGAATGACGAAGTGATTGTGGGCATTTCAGCCAATCTTCGACGTGTACGATCCGTGCAGCCGTCGACCTGCGTTAAACCGTCAGAAACTTCCTGACGTCCGCCCGGTCGAGATCTTCGGCCGGGCCGGTGTGGACGATCTGGCCGCGGTCCATGATGTTGACCTCGTCGGCGAGCTCGCGGCAGAAATCGAGATATTGCTCGACCAGAAGCACCGCAATGCCGGCCTGATCGCGCAAATAGCGGATCGCGCGGCCGATGTCCTTGATGATCGAGGGCTGGATGCCTTCGGTCGGCTCGTCGAGCACCAGCAGTTTCGGCCGCATGACGAGCGCCCGGCCGATTGCGAGCTGCTGCTGCTGGCCGCCTGAGAGATCGCCGCCGCGCCGCCCCAGCATCTGCTTCAGCACCGGAAACAGTTCGAAGACATGCGCCGGCACGTTGCGGTCGGCGCGCTTCAACGGCGCAAAGCCGGACTCCAGGTTTTCGCGCACCGTCAGCAACGGAAAGATCTCCCTGCCCTGCGGTACGAATGCGATGCCCGACCGGGCGCGATCATACGCCGCGCTCCGGTCGAGCGCCTTCCCCTCGAAGGCAACGCTTCCGCTCGTCAGCCGGTGGTGGCCGACGATCGATCTCATCAAACTGGTCTTGCCGACGCCGTTGCGGCCGAGCACGCAGGTGATCTTGCCGGCACCCGCCGTCAGCGACACACCGCGCAACGCCTGAGCAGCGCCGTAATGGAGCGTGGCGTTGGAAACTTCGAGCATGTCAGCGCCTTCTCCAGAAGCGGAGGAACGAAAAGTCGAAGCGATGGAATTGCACCCGCCAGACCATGCTCATCTCCCGAGATAAACTTCGACGACCCGCTCGTCGGCCGAGACGAAATCGAGCGAGCCTTCCGACAGCACCGAGCCCTCATGCAGGCAGGTGACCTTGACGCCGAGTTCGCGCACGAAATGCATGTCGTGCTCGACGACGATGACCGAATGCTCGCGCGCTATGTCCTTGAGCAGCCGCGCGGTTTCCTCGGTCTCGGCATCGGTCATCCCTGCGACCGGCTCGTCAACCAAAAGCAGCTTCGGGTCCTGCGCCAGCAGCATGCCGATCTCCAGCCACTGTTTCTGGCCATGGCTGAGATTGGCTGCCAGATCGTGGCGCTTGTCGCCCAGCCGGATGATGCCGAGGATGTCGTCGATCTGTCTGGCTTCGGCGGCCGAGCGGCGATGGAACAGCGCCGGAAAGATCGAGCGCGGGCCTTTCAGCGCCAGCATCAGATTGTCTTCGACGCTGTGGCTTTCGAAGACGGTCGGCTTCTGGAATTTGCGGCCGATGCCCATCATGGCGATCTCCGCCTCGTCGTGCCGGGTCAGATCGACCTGGCCGTCGAAGAACACTTCGCCCTCGTCGGGCCGGGTCTTGCCGGTGACGATGTCCATCATCGTCGTCTTGCCGGCGCCGTTGGGACCGATGACGGCGCGCATCTCGCCCTTGTCGAGCACCAGCGACAGATTGTTGATGGCGCGGAAACCGTCGAAGGAGACCGAGACGCCGTCGAGATAGAGGATGGTGTTGGACTTCGACATCGCTCTATTCCGCCGGCTGCGGTTCGGGCCCGGACGCGGACCAGGCACCGGGCGTTGTTGCTGCGCTGCGCACGATCTTCGATGGCGGCGGGGCATCAGGGTCTGTGCCCGCTTCCTCTGCAATCGCTGCAGCCCGCATCGCCCGAGCGTTACCGCGCCAGGAATCCCACATGCCGACGATGCCCTTGGGCAGGAACAGGGTTACGGCGACGAACAGGCCGCCGAGCGCAAACAGCCAGAACTCCGGCAGCAGGCCGGTGAACCAGGATTTGCCGGCGTTGACCAGCAGCGCGCCGACGATCGGGCCGACAATGGTGCCGCGCCCACCGACGGCTGCCCAGATCACGACTTCGATGGAATTGGACGGCTCGAATTCGCCGGGATTGATGATACCGACCTGCGGCACATAGAGTGCGCCGGCGATGCCGGCCATGACAGCCGAGACGGTGAAGGCAAACAGCTTCACGTTCTCCGCCCGCCAGCCGAGGAAGCGGGTGCGGCTCTCGGCGTCGCGCACCGCCATCAGCAGCTTGCCGTATTTGGAGCCGACGATCGCCCAGGTGATGAAGACGGCGAGTGCGAGTATGATGGCGCTGGCGGCAAACAGGGCCGAGCGGGTGGCGTCGGCCTGCACGTTGAAGCCCAGAATATCCTTGAAATCGGTCAAGCCGTTGTTGCCGCCGAAACCCATGTCGTTGCGGAAGAAGGCGAGCAGCAGCGCGTAGGTCATCGCCTGGGTGATGATGGAGAGATAGACGCCGGTGACGCGGCTGCGGAAGGCGAACCAGCCGAAGACGAAGGCGAGCAGGCCGGGCACCGCCAGCACCATGATGGCGGCGAACCAGAAGTGGTCGAAACCGGTCCAGAACCAGGGCAATTCCTTGTAGTTCAGGAACACCATGAAATCGGGCAGGATCGGATTGCCGTAAACGCCGCGCGAGCCGATCTGGCGCATGAGGTACATGCCCATCGCATAGCCGCCGAGGGCGAAGAAGGCGCCATGGCCGAGCGAGAGGATGCCGCAATAGCCCCAGACGAGATCGAGCGCCAAGGCAAGCAATGCATAGCAGAGGTACTTGCCCGTCAACGCGACGATGTAGGACGGAATATAGAACGCGCTTTGCGGCGACACTGCGAGGTTGAGCAGCGGCACGATAATGGCGGACGTCAGCAGGATGAAAATAGTGATGGCGATGCGACGGTCGGCACCCGCGGCGAAGAAGCGTCCCGTGATCATGTTTCCACCGCCCTGCCCTTGAGCGCGAACAGGCCGCGCGGGCGCTTCTGGATGAACAGGATGATCAGCACCAGCACGACGATCTTGCCGAGCACCGCGCCAGCATAGGGTTCGAGAACCTTGTTGACGATGCCGAGCGAGAAGGCGCCGACCAGCGTGCCCCAGAGATTGCCGACGCCGCCGAAGACCACGACCATGAAGCTGTCGATGATGTAGCCGCGGCCGAGATTGGGCGAGACATTGTCGATCTGGCTGAGCGCGACGCCGGCAATACCGGCAATGCCGGAGCCGAGCGCAAAGGTCAGCGCATCGATCCAAGGCGTCCTGATGCCCATCGAGGCGGCCATACGGCGGTTGGCGGTGACGGCGCGCATCTGCAGGCCCCAGGGCGTGCGCTTCATAACAAAGAGCAGCACGCCGAAGACGGTGAGCGCGAAGACCAGGATCCAGAGGCGGTTCCAGGTGACGGCGAGTTGGCCGACATCGAACGATCCCGACATCCAGGAGGGGTTGCCGACCTCCTGGTTGGTCGGTCCGAAGATCGAGCGCACCGCCTGCTGCAGGACAAGCGAGACGCCCCAGGTTGCGAGCAGCGTTTCCAGCGGCCGGCCGTAGAGGAAACGGATGACGCCGCGCTCGATGATCAGGCCGACGGAAGCGGCAACCAGGAAGGCGAGCGGCAGCGCGATCACCAGCGACCAGTCGAACAGGCCGGGGAATGAGGTTCGGATCACCTGCTGGACGACGAAGGTGGTGTAGGCGCCGAGCATCACCATCTCGCCATGCGCCATGTTGATGACGCCCATGACGCCGAAGGTGATGGCGAGGCCGATGGCGGCCAGCAGCAGCACCGAGCCAAGCGAGATGCCGTACCATATGTTCTGGCCGGCATCCCACAGCGCCAGGCTCGAATTGATGCTGGCGATTGCCGCCGTCGCGGCTTCCTTGACCGCGCCTTGCGCATTGGCCTCGACCGCGGTGAGCAGCGAGACCGCGTCGCGGTCGCCGCGCGCGCCGACCAGGGCAATGGCGGCAAGCTTGTCGGCCTCCGGCTTGTCGGAGACCAGCACCGATGCCGCGCGCGCCTGTTCGAACAATGCCTTGACCTTGGCGTCGGTCTCGGCGGCGATGGCTGCATCGAGCGGCTCGGTATTGGCGGCATCGGGGGTCTTGAACATGGTGTCGGCGGCGGCGATGCGGACAGAAGGATCTTTCGCGCGCAACGTCAGCGTTCCCAGCGCATCTCGGATGACACGGCGCAGCGTGTTGTTGACCTTGATCTTGGTGATGTCGGCCTTGGCGGCGTCGCCGGCTTTCTCGCCGCTCAGCGGGTCGAGCAGCGTGACGCTGTCGGCGGCCTCAGCGCCGACGAAGACGGCTGAATCGGCTTTACGAATGTAGAGATTGCCTTCGGCGAGGGCTGCAAGCGGCCGTTCAACCAGCGGATCGCCGGTGGCGGCAAGTTCGCGCACAACAGCCTCAGTGGCGGCAAAGCCCGTGCCCGTGGCGAATTTGGCGACGATGGCGCGCAGATCGGCTTCGGCTGCGTTCGACGGCAATAGGCTTGCCACCAGGAACACCAGCATGAGGCCGAGAGTGCGCAACAGGATCATCCGTTCAGATACTCTTCTGTGGGGAAATTCCGCGTCCGGGCGGGCTGAAGCGCCCGGACGCTTGGCGGTAGCGATCGTGGACGCGTCCACGATCGGTCAGTCCCGGGAGGGATCAGTTCGTGCCCTTGCCGCCGCATTTGCCGGTGGCAACGTTGAAGTTGCCGCAGGACAGAGGCGCGCGCCAATCCGAAATCAGGTCCTTGGAATCGGGCAGATAGTCGGACCATTCGTCGCCCATCACGAGGCCGGGCGTCTGCGACACGGTCTCGAACTGGCCGTCGGCCTGGATCTCGCCGATCAGCACCGGCTTGGTGATGTGATGGTTCGGCATCATGGTCGAATAGCCGCCGGTGAGGTTCGGCACGGACACGCCGACCATGGCGTCGATGACCTTGTCGGGATCGGTGGTGCCGGCCTTCTCGACCGCCTTCACCCACATGTTGAAGCCGATATAGTGGGCTTCCATCGGGTCGTTGGTGGTGCGCTTGTCATTCTTGATGAACTTGTGCCAGTCGGCGATGAACTTCTTATTTTCGGGTGTGTCGACGCTCTCGAAATAGTTCCAGGCGGCGAGATGGCCGACCAGCGGCGCGGTGTCGAGACCGGCCAGCTCTTCCTCACCGACCGAGAAGGCCATGACCGGGATGTCCTCGGCCTTGATGCCCTGGTTGCCGAGTTCCTTGTAGAACGGAACGTTGGCGTCGCCATTGACGGTCGAGACGACGGCGGTCTTCTTGCCGGCAGAGCCGAATTTCTTGATTGCGGAGACTTCGGTCTGCCAGTCGGAGAAGCCGAACGGCGTGTAGTTGACCATGATGTCTTCGGCGGCGACGCCCTTGGCCTTCAGATAGGCCTCGAGGATCTTGTTGGTGGTGCGGGGATAGACGTAGTCGGTGCCTTCCAGCACCCAGCGCTTCACCGAGCCACCGTCCTCGCTCATGAGATAATCGACGGCAGGAATCGCCTGCTGGTTCGGGGCGGCGCCGGTGTAGAACACGTTGCGCTCGCTTTCCTCGCCCTCATACTGGACGGGGTAGAACAGGATGTTGTCGAGTTCCGAGAACACCGGCAACACCGATTTGCGCGACACCGAGGTCCAGCAGCCGAACACGGCGGCGACCTTGTCCTTCGAGATCAGCTCGCGCGCCTTTTCGGCAAAGAGCGGCCAGTTGGAGGCCGGATCGACAACGACCGCCTCGAGCTTCTTGCCGAGCAGACCGCCCTTGGCATTCTGCTCTTCGATGAGCATCAGCATGGCGTCTTTCAGCGTCGTCTCCGAAATCGCCATGGTCCCCGATAGCGAATGCAGAATGCCGACCTTGATCGTGTCTTCGGCGGCCTTGGCCGGAGACGACATCGACAGGCCGGCGGCGATCACGCCCGCCGAAAACATTTTTGTTATTGTGGAGAAATTACCCCTCATACCGAAGACTCCCAAGCTGTTTGATTGCACCGCGACAATGCAAAGCAACTGCCGTGCCAAACGCGAAGGCGCCGCTCACAAAGATGGAATAGCCGAGCGTTATCAGCCGGTTGGTATATTAGCCTGGAGAAACAACAAAGGCAGCCGGTAAAATTGATTGAGGCAAATTTGCGCAGCGCACACGACTTTTGCCTAATTTTCGCCCAATTGAGACAAATGCCTAGTTTTTGATCTCCGGCCGTGGGTTCCGGGCGAACAATGTTGCGGCACCGCGCAAAAATAGGGCAAGCTCGCCCTTCAAAAGAGAGACGTCATGACATCTCGCATCTCACGCATTTCCGGCATCCTGCTGCTGATGGCAACGAGCGGCGCCGCGCGCGCCGATTTCAGCGAGGGCAAACTTCCTGACGGCACCTATCATTGCGAGGTCTACCTGCTCGGCGCCTTCCTCAACCTCGGCGACATCACTATCAAGGGCAATGTCTATACCGGCCCGGTGACGTTCGGAACGGCGCTGCAAGGCTACAACTATCAGATGAACGCCAATGGCGAGATCACCTGGCTCGGGCCGCTGGGCGGCTATACCACCGGTGGCAACTCCGTCTCCATGACACAGGCAACACTGGACGGCGAGACCGCCCCGTCATTCGACATCATTCTGAAGCAGCCCGACGGCGCCTTCACCGCCTCGACCTGCACCAAGGGCTGAGCGATGCGTAGTGCCGCGCCCAGTTGCGGCAAAACCTTCCTCTTATGTCATGTGAATGTTGCCTAAGCAGACTAGGGCAACGGTGCGCCGCAACATCCACCCTGAGAGGCAGACACCATGGCCAATACACCGTCTTCATCCTCCCCCGTCATCCGCGAAATCATTGCCGAGCGCGTCTCGCGCCGGTCTCTTTTGAAAGGCAGCCTCGCCTCCGGCGCGCTGATTGCCGGCGGCAGCTTTGTCGGCTCCTTGTTTGCCGGCGAAACGCATGCCGCCGCAGCGCAGTCGACGCTCGGCTTTCCCGAGCTGAAGCGGGTCTACGACAAGACCCATGCCGCCGCCGAAGGCTATGAGACGACCATCGTCGCGCGCTGGGGCGACCCGCTTGCAGCCGGCCTCGCCGAATTCGACGGCAACAAGGTCGCGGCGGAGGAACAGGAAAAGCGCTTCGGCTACAATTGCGACTACATCGCCTTCATGCCGCTGCCCAAGGGCACGGTGAATTCCGATCATGGCCTGCTCTGCGTCAACAACGAATACATCTCGCCCAATGTGATGTTTCCGGGGATGACCGAGGGCGATGCCGGCAAGACGATGACCAGGGAACAGGTCAATCTCGGCATGGCCGCGATGGGCCATTCGATCCTCGAGGTGCAGGTGAAGGACGGCAAGTGGGAAACCGTGGCGGACAGCCCGCTCAACCGCCGCATCACCGCCAACACCGAAATGACCGTTTCCGGACCGGTTGCCGGCCATGCGCTGATGAAAACTTCGGCCGACCCGACTGGCACGAAAGTGCTCGGCACCAGCTATAATTGCAGCGGCGGTTTCACCCCCTGGGGTACGGTGCTGACCTGCGAGGAAGGCGTGTCCGACATTTTCGGCGGCGACCCGAAAAAGGCGCCGACTGCCGACCTGCTCGACCGTTACGGCTTCGACGGCTCCGACATCTATGGCCGCGGCCGCTTCCATGACCGCTTCAACCTCGACAAGGAACCGAACGAGGCCAACCGCTTCGACTGGGTGGTCGAGATCGACCCTTACGATCCTCAGTCCAGGCCGGTGAAGCGCACGGCACTTGGCCGCATGTCGCATGAGGCCTCGACCGTGGTCCTCAACAAGGACGGCCGCGTTGTCGTCTATATGGGTGACGACGACTATTTCGAATATATGTACCGCTTCGTCTCGGCCAAGGCCTATGACAAGGCCAACCCGGCCTCCGGCGCCGATCTGCTCGACGATGGCGTGCTGTCGGTCGCCCGCTTCGATGCCGATGGCTCGATGACGTGGCTGCCGTTGGTGCACGGCCAGGGCAAGCTTACCGTCGAGAACGGTTTTGCCGACCAGGCCGAGGTGCTGTTGAAGACGCGGTTTGCGGCAGATGCGCTCGGCGCCACGCCGATGGACCGGCCCGAGGACATCGAGACCAATCCGGTGACCGGCCGCGTCTATGCGGTGATGACCAAGAACAAGAAGCGCGACCGGTCAAAGGTCAATCCGGCCAACACGCGGCCGGAAAATCTCTGGGGCCATATTGTCGAACTGATCCCGCCCGGCGGCCGCGGCGCGGATGCCGACCACACGGCGGAAAAGTATGCCTGGGACCTGTTCGTGCTCTGCGGCAACCCGAAAGATGCCAAGGTCGGCGCCACTTTTCATCCGGACACGTCGGACAATGGCTGGTTCGTCTGCCCCGACAACATCACCTTCGACCCGGCGGGGCGGCTGTGGGTGGCGACGGACGGCGCCAATGATTTCGACCTGCCGGACGGCGTCTATGGCGTCGACACCGAAGGTGCGGCGCGCGGCCTGCCGAAGCTGCTGTTCACCTGCCCGCACGGCGCCGAAGCGACCGGCCCGTGCTTCACGCCGGACGGCACGACTTTGTTCCTGTCGGTGCAGCACCCTGCGGAAGATGCCGAGACGCTCGACAAGGCGCAGACGCTATGGCCCGATTTCAAAGACGGCCAGTTGCCGCGACCTTCCGTCGTCGCCATCCGCCGCAGGGACGGACAGCCGGTCGGCGCATAGTGAGTCCTAGTGAAAAAGGCGGAACGCGCCATGCGCGTTCCGCGTAGCGATCCGGGAGGACGGCTCAGATCGTCTTGGCCGACATTTGCGAAGCGATGTATTCGGCCTGGCGGATAGCCAGCGACACGATCGTCAGCGTCGGATTTTCAGCCGCACCGGTCGTGAACTGGCTGCCGTCCGACACGAACAGGTTCTTGATGTCGTGCGCCTGGCCGTGCTTGTTGACGACGCCGTCTTCCGCCTTTTCGCTCATCCGGTTGGTGCCGAGATTGTGGGTTGAGGGATAGGGCGGCGTCGGGAAGGAGCGCGTCGCGCCGACCGCATCGTAAAGCGCTGTGGCCTGCTTGTAGGCATGGTTGCGCATCGCCGTGTCGTTGGGATGATCATCGAAATGCACGTCGGCGATCGGCATGCCGTGCGCGTCCTTCTCGTCCTTGTGCAGCGTGACGCGGTTTTCCGCGCGCGGCATGTCCTCGCCGACGATCCACAGGCCAGCCATGTGATCATAGTGGTCGAGCGCGGTGGTGAAGGAACGGCCCCAGCCGCCGGGATTGAGGAAGGCGGCCATGAAGGGCAAGCCGAGCGACAGCGTCTCGAATTCATAGCCGCCGACAAAGCCGCGTGAGGGATCGTGCCGCGCCTCGTCGCGGATAATGCCGGCCATGGTGGTGCCGCGATACATTCGCACCGGTTGGTCGAAAATGGCGTAGACCGAACCGGTGGTGTGGCGCATGTAGTTCTTGCCGACCTGCCCCGACGAATTGGCAAGCCCTTGCGGAAACTTCGCTGACTCGGAGTTCAGCAGCAGGCGCGGGCTTTCGATCGAGTTGCCGGCGACGGCAACGATGCGGGCCTTCTGCTCCTGCAGCTTGCCGTCCTTGTCGGCATAGACGACGCCGGTCACTTTTCCGCTAGCGTCATGGTTGATCTTGATCGCCATGGCGTTTGGCCGGACCTCGAGATGGCCGGTCGCCTCACCCTTGGGAATCTCGGTGTAGAGCGTCGACCATTTGGCGCCCCATTTGCAGCCCTGGAAGCAGAAGCCGGTCTGTTGGCAGGAGTTGCGGTCGTCCCGCTCGACCGAATTGATTGCCATGTTGCCGGTATGACATTCCTTATAGCCGAGCTTGTCGGCGCCGGCCTTGAGCACCTTGAAGTTGTTGTTGCCGGGCAGCCGCGGCCAGCCATTGGTGCCGGTGACGCCCATCTTGGCTTCCGCCTTGGCGTAGTAAGGCTCCATCTCGGCCAATGTGACCGGCCAGTCCAGCAGGTTGGCGCCTTCCAGCTTGCCGTAGGTCGAGAGCGTCTTGAACTCATGCTCCTGGAAGCGCAGCGAGGCGCCGGCCCAGTGCGTGGTCGAGCCGCCGACCGATTTGACGATCCAGGCCGGCAAATTGGGGAAATCCTTCGACACCCGCCAGTCGCCTGAGGTTGTGCGCTTGTCCGTCCAGGCGAGTTGGCTGAAGGAACCCCACTCGTCATTGATGAAATCCTCGTATTCGTGGCGCGCGCCGGCCTCGAGGATGACGACATCGACGCCTTTCTGGGCGAGTTCGTTGCCGAGCGTGCCGCCGCCGGCGCCGGAGCCGATGATCACGACCACGCCGTCGTTGTTGAGATCAAATGAAGCTGCCATGGTTTCCTCCCATGAATTCCTGTTTGCCGGGTTTCAGAACGACGGAAGGGCTCAGAGCCACTCTATGTCGTCGAAACCGCGCGCGATGTAGCCGCCCTTGGAGTAGGATTCGCCCTCGTAGCCGAAGATCGGCCACACCTCCTGCTGGTTGTAGAGGCTGACGACGAGGCCGCCGCGGATGGACTGGAAGAACGGCGTCGCCTCGATCTGCTGTAGCACGGCAACGCGCTGCTCCTCCCAGCCGAGGCCGCGATAGCCGCCCTCGCCCGACTTCTTGTCGAGGTCGGCGATGCCGTCTTCGATCATCGCCTTGTAGGCAGCGTCCTTGCCGGCCTGCTCGTCATGCCCTTTTACGGCGATGGCGTAGTATTTGTCGGGCACCTGATCGTGCGGATAGATGTCGCGCGCCATCTGGATCAGCGTCGCCATGGTTTCGGGCTTGAGCGCCGATGTCTCGAGCCCCCAGGCATTTTCAGGGCTGATGACGGCGCTGCCGGAAATGACGAGCAACGCGCCGATGCCGCCGCGTTTGAGAAGTGCACGACGTGAGAGCCTCGCGTCATAGATCGTGACCATTTGTTCCTCCCTGCTTGCTGTTTGCGCCCTTGAACAGCGCCGTTGCTGGCGCCGCGCGGCTGAATGCGGCTGATAATCCCCTACTGGAAGCGCCCTCCACGCTGCAGAACCTCGATCTTGTAGCCGTCGGGGTCCTCGATGAAGAAAAAGCGGGCGATCAGCGATCCGTCGCGGTTGAATTCGACGATCTTCTTGGGGTTGAGGCCGAGCGCGCCGATCCGGTCGTGTTCGCTGTCGAGATCGGACACCGAGACCGCCAGATGGCCGTAACCGTCGCCAAGCCCATAAGGCTGGGTGCGGCCCTTGTTCACGGTGAGTTCGAGCTCGAACCCCGTTTCGGCGTTGGCAAGGTAAATCAGCGTGAATGTCTCGAAATCCAGCCTGTCGGCGACGTCGAGCCCGAAAGCGTTTCTGTAGAAATCGACGGATCTGGCCTCTTGGAGAACCCGGATCATGGAATGGATTGCCTTCGCCAAATCAGTCTCCGCCGCTGCATGTTGGAGGCGATTATGGGCGGCACGCGCGAAAGGTGGTGGCAGCCGGTTACCACGGCTAAATTTGCAATCGCTGCTATGCCTGCGCCTAAAGACGAAAGTCCGATTGCCGATTCGGCCCACAAGGCCGAACATGCAGGGACAACCACAACTTGAAGGCGCGACACGCTGCGCCCAAAACCAACAATATCGGGAGGTAAGGATGTGCAGGGTTTTTGCCGGGCAGGATCCGGAAGGCTATCGACAGATCAACCGGTCGATCCGCATCGACGGTCACTCTACGAGTATCCAGCTTGAAGGAACGTTCTGGGCGCTGCTTGACGAAATTGCCGACAGCCAGGGCCTGACGACGCCGAAGTTCATCTCAAAACTCTATGACGAGGCGATCGAGATCAACGGCGCCATTCCCAACTTCGCGTCGATGCTGCGTACCACCTGCGCGCTCTATCTGCGCGGTCACCGGCCAGACATGGATGAGCTGACGCCGAAGCGCGAAGCGGCCTGAGGAAGCTAGCCTTCCGCCGCAACGTCGAGCCCGAGCCGCGCCATATCGGTGAACAGCGCCTGACGTTCGGAATAGGCAGTCTGTTCGCCGGTCACGATGTTGTCGACGACGGTCAGCAGCGACAGCGCGCGGGCGCCGAAATGCGCCGCGATTCGGTAGAGTGCGCTGGTTTCCATATCGACAGCGAGAGCGCCAAGCGCCTGCGCTTCGGCAAAGCGGTCGCGCCCTTCAGGGTGGTAGAAGACATCGCTGCAGATGGTCAGCCCGGCCTGGTGGTCGATGCCGAGCTGGGCGGCGCAGGCCAAAGCGTGGGCGAACAGGCCGGGATCGGGCCCGGCGGCAGCATCGTAGAGGCCGAAGACCTGGCCGCTTTGGTCGCTTTCGGCGCGCACCGACTGCGAGATCACCAAGGAGCGCAGCGGCACGCGGGGTGTCAGGCCGCCGCAGGTACCTGTGCGGATCAGCGTTTTGACGCCGTGAACATCCAGGAGTTCATGCACATAGACCAGGAAAGACGGGACACCGATGCCGGTGGCCTGGATGCTGATGGGACGGCCGCGATAGAGACCAGTGAAGCCGAGTGCGCCCCGGCGGCGGTTGACGCAGCGCGGTGCCTCAAGAAATGTCTTTGCCATCCACTCGGCGCGTTGCGGATCGCCCGGTAACAGCACCGTTGCGGCATAGTCGCCCCTGGCAGCCTCGTTGTGCGGCGTCACGACATGCTCCCCAATACCCGCCGCCCGTTTCGCCTGCAATCATGGCAGCGTCACGTCATTGCGCAAGCTTTGAATTAGGGCGCCCTAAGACTCCAACACATCCTTGACCACGGTGGCCAGCTGCTTGAGGGAGAACGGCTTCGGCAGGAAGCCGAATTGCGCGTCCGGCGGCAGGTTTCTGGCGAAAGCGTCTTCCGCATAGCCGGACACGAAGACGAACTTGATGTCGGGCTGGCGCTTGCGCAGTTCGCCGAGCAGCGTCGGTCCGTCCATTTCCGGCATCACCACGTCGGACACGACGATATCGACTTTGCCGCCGAGCGCCTCGAAGACTTCCAGCGCCTCGACGCCCGAGGAGGCCTCATGGACGGTATAGCCGCGCGAGGTCAGCGCCCGCGAGCCGCCCATGCGCACGGCGTCCTCGTCCTCGACCAGCAGCACCGTGGCCGAGCCCGACAGGTCCTTGGCGCTGTCGGCGGCTTTCACCGGCGCAGCCGGCGCCTCGCTGACGTCGCCGGGCTTCTTCGCCTCCACGATATGGCGCGGCAGGAAGATGCGGAAGGTCGAACCCTTGCCGACTTCGGAATCGCAGAAGATGAAACCGCCGGTCTGCTTGATGATGCCATAGACCATCGACAGGCCAAGGCCGGTGCCTTTGCCGACTTCCTTGGTGGTGAAGAACGGCTCAAAAATCTTCTTCAGCACGTCCGGCGCAATGCCCGAGCCGCTATCCTCGACCTCGACCACGACATAGTCGGCAGGCGTGAGCTCGCGGTAGGAGAAGCTCTTGCATTGTTCGGCGGTGACGTTGCGGGTGCGCACGGTGAGGTCGCCGCCGGCCGGCATGGCGTCGCGCGCGTTGACGGCCAGGTTGACCACCACCTGCTCGAACTGGCCGATATCGACCTTGACCGGCCACAAATCGCGGCCGTGGTCGACCTTCAGCTTGATCTCGTTGCCAACCAGGCGGGCAAGCAGCATCCGGAGATCGGCAAGCACGTCGGTCAGGTTCAGCACTTCCGGCCGCAATGTCTGCTTGCGCGAGAAGGCGAGCAACTGCCGCACCAGCGAGGCCGCCCGGTTGGCATTCTGCTTGATGTTCATGATGTCGGGGAAGGACGGGTCCGACGGCCGGTGATTGGTCAGCAAAAGATCCGACGCCATGATGATGGCGGTCAGCACATTGTTGAAGTCGTGGGCGATGCCGCCGGCGAGCTGTCCGACCGCCTGCATCTTCTGGCTCTGCGCCATCTGGCCCTCGAGCGCCTTCTGCTCGGTGGTCTCGACGGCATAGACGATGGCCGATTCCTCGGCGCCCTCGCCGGTGCCGTCGGCGACGGCGTTGACGTAGAAGCGGATGTGACGCTCCTCATTGCCTGGCAGCAGCGTGTCGATCGGCTCGATGTCGGCCTGCCTCAGCCGCGCCTTTTCGAACGCGGCGGCAAAGGCCGGCCGGTCGCGCTCATGGATCACGGTGTCCAGCCGCACGCGGCGGTCAACCGCGTCGCCGTCGACGACGGAGGAAAACAGCGACAGGAACGGCGCGTTGGTGCGCAGGATGCGGCCGCCATTGTCGACGGCAGCAATGGCCATCGGCGTCGAATTGAAGAAACGGGTGAAGCGCACTTCCGAAGCCCGAAGGTCGGCCGATGCGTCCTCGCCCTGGGTGCGGTTGAGCACAATGGTGCGGGTCGGACCGTTGGTCCCCTCGCGGCTGGCCGAGACCCGATGCATGAAGCGCACCGGCACCGCCTCGCCGGTTGTCGTCGTCAGATCGAGATCGATGACGGCGTTGCGGGTGGTGCCGGGATCGGCCTTGACCGAGCGCACCAGCGCCATGCCGTCGCCGGCGACGATTTCCGGGAGTGTCACGGCGCCAGGGGTGAAGCTCGCCAGATCGATGCCCAGCCATTCGGCGAGCGTGGCGTTGATGTAGGTGACACGGCCTTCCTGGTCGGCCGAGAAGAAACCGGCCGGCGCATGGTCGAGATGGTCGATAGCCTTTTGCAGGTCGAGGAAGAAACGCTCCTGCTCGGCCCGTTCCCGCGAGATGTCGGCGAGTTGCCAGGCAAGCATCGGCAGGCGCTGACCGGGAACGCTGAAGGTACGGGCTCGCGCCCGGTACCAGCGCGCGCCGGGTTCGGCGCCCGGCCGGATCGACTGTGCCAGCCGGAACTCACCGTCGCCGGCCTGGCCATCGCGCAAGCCCGAGGCCAGCCGGTATATGGTCACCGAAGCTTCGGGGACATCGGAAAGCAGGCCTTCGACCGTCTTCAGATCGGCGGCCGACGCAGCCCCGGTCATCTCGGCATAGGCCCGGTTGGCGTAGACCACGCGGCCCTTGGTGTCGGTGACGATCAGGCCCTGCGACATGGAATCGACGAAGGCCTTCGACAGTTCATCCCCGGTCGAACGCGGCGCGATCTGCACGAAGCCGATGGCCGTGGCGAACAGGAAGCCGACGCCGATCATGGCAAGCACGCCCAGCATGCCGAGCAGGAACGGATCGCCAAGACGCTCGCGGAAAATGCCGAAAACGATCGCGGCCCCGGTCAGGACGATGATGAACACGATGAGCCGGGTAACCGCGCCTGGCCGCGTGTTCTGATCGACGATCGGTACCGGATAGAAATCGCCGCGCGTTTCCCTGGCCATATGCCCCCTGCTCGTGAGTTGTCCGACACCGCCCCCGGCCGGTTGAATCACATTCTCCTAATCCGGAAAAGGCCCTGGCGGCAAATGTCGGATAAAAATGACGCGTCGGTGTTTTCAAGCTGTTCACGAAGCGTGAAGGCAACTTGCGGTGGCTGGCCGCAACGGTCTAGTGTCCCTCCACTTCAAAAGCCGATTGGGGGCACCGATGCAGTGGCTGGATAATGTGGCGGGTCCCGGATATGCCGCAGCGCTGCTGTGGACGTTTGCTGCCCTTGTCCTGCTGGTCATCGTGCTCATCATCATCAGGCTGGTCCGCAACCTGACCTTCGGCACCTTCGTTGCCGGCGGCAGGAACCGCAAGACACGGCTGGCGGTCATGGACGCCACGGCGGTCGACAGCCACCGCCGGCTGGTGCTCATCCGTCGCGACGACATCGAACACCTGCTTTTGATCGGCGGCCCGACCGACGTTGTCGTCGAGCGCGATATCAGACTTGCAGCGCCACGCCGTCCGGCATTGACCGGCGATGGCGGTGTTGGCCAGCAGCAACAGGCGCCGCGGCCGCGCGCAGCACAACCCGCTCCCACCGCGCCCGCAAGGCAGGCGCCACCGCCGCAACCGGTAAGGGCTGCTCCAGCCGCCGTTCCGCCGCGCCAGGCCGCACCGGCGCCGAAACCGGCTCAAATCTACCAGGCGAGCAATGTGACACCGCTGCCGGCCTATGGCTCCGCCGCCAATACTGCCCGGCAGGCCCCGCCACCGAAGCATGAGTCCATCGACGATACCCTGATGCGGGAGCTCGAGGTCTCGCTCGACGATTCGCACCCCAAACCGGCAAGCAAGCCGGCTGCGAAGGCACCGCAGTCTCTCGACGACGAGATGACCAAGCTGCTCGGCGAACTCGCCAGCCAGAAACGATAAAGCCCGGCGAACCGTCACATCTTGCCGATTCCCGATCGGAACGCCGCTTAAAGCGCGTCGCACAAATCCGTTCAGCGCGACGCGCTTTAACTTCGTGCGATTAAACCCTTCGCTAAAAACACAAATGGCCGGGAAACCCGGCCATTTCTGATGAAACAGTCCTGCCTGACGGCAGCGGCTCAATCGTCGCGATAGACCTTCTCGCGGCGCTCGTGGCGCTCCTGCGCTTCGATCGACAAGGTCGCGATCGGACGCGCGTCGAGACGCTTCAGCGCGATCGGCTCGCCGGTTTCCTCGCAATAGCCGTAAGTGCCTTCATCGATGCGCTGCAGCGCCGAATCGATCTTTGAAATGAGCTTGCGCTGGCGGTCGCGGGCGCGAAGCTCGATGGCGCGGTCGGTTTCCGAGGAAGCGCGATCGGCGAGATCGGGGTGGTTGGCATTTTCCTGCTGCAGGATTTCGAGTGTTTCGCGCGCTTCGCGCAGTATGTCGGTCTTCCAGGTGACGAGCTTCAGGCGAAAGTAGGATTTCTGCCGTTCGTTCATGAACGGCTCGTCTTCGGAGGGTACGTAATTGGCTGTAACGATATCGTTCATTCGACTCACCCAACAACCCCAAATTTGGCGCCTATATATTCGCGCAGAGAAGGCTGCACAAGCGTAATCCGCGCGCGTTTCACGCAATTATTAATGCCCGCGCGGGCGATCCGTAGCAAAGCCTTCCATAGCAGGGGCGCGGGCGAATTCGCACATGATTCGTTGCGCTTGGGCGGCGGCGCCCATTGTGCCTCAGGCCTTTCTCGTGGCTAATCCAGTTGTGTCATTGGTGGGCAGCACACCATTGGGGGTCCGGTGAGCAGACTGTATCTGTTGAGGCATGCGAAGGCTGGCTGGGCCCTGCCCGGCGTGCGCGACTTCGATCGCCCGCTCGACGCAGTCGGCATTGCCGATGCCGAAATGATGGGGACGGCGATGCGTGCCCGCAACTACATCCCCGATATCACGCTCTGCTCCAACGCCAAGCGGGCGCGCCAGACGCTGGAAGGCATCGCCGGCCACACCGATACCGGCCGGGTGCTGTTCTTCGACACGCTCTACAGCGAGGATGCCGCCGGCTACCTCGCCATCATCCGCAGCAATGGCGGCCCCGGCTCGCTGCTGGTCATCGGCCACAATCCGATGACGGAAGACCTTGCCATGGCGGTCTCGGGCGACGGCGACGAGGCTGCTCGGGCCATCATGAACCATGGTTTCCCGACCTCCGGCCTTGCGGTCGTGCGCTTCGACGGCACCCTCACCGAGGCTGCGCAAGGCGCGGGCTACCTCGAAGCCTTCCTGACGCCCGTCGATCTCTGAGCCGAGCCGGCCGAGGCCGGGCGCCATTTCAAACTTGAACCGCAAAGCCTATATCGGGCGCAAGAGCACGCCAGAGAGAACAGATTTTGGCATCATCGCTGACCACTTTCACCGACGAAGCGAGAATTGCCCTGGATACGCTGTCGGGGCGTGCGAGCGGGCTTTTTTCGCCGTCGCTTCGGCTGGGCGTCACCGGCCTGTCCCGGGCCGGCAAGACGGTGTTCATCTCGGCTCTCGTCCACAATCTCATCCATGGCGGGCGCCTGCCGCTGTTCGAGGCGCAGAAGTCGGGACGGATCGCTCGCGCCTTCCTCGAGGAACAGCCGGACGATGCCGTGCCGCGTTTTCAGTACGAGGACCATATCTCCGCCCTGGTCAACGACCGTGTCTGGCCGGACTCGACGCGCGCCATTTCGGAACTCAGGCTCACCATCGAATATGAGTCTGCCTCCGGTTGGAACCGGATGTTTTCCAGCGGCCGATTGTCGGTCGACATCGTCGACTACCCCGGCGAATGGCTGCTCGACCTGCCGCTGCTCGGCAAATCCTTCGCCGATTTTTCGCATGAAGCTTTTGAGATGGCTATGCTGCCGGTGCGGGCCGACCTGTCGCAGGACTGGCGGGCGCTGTCGGCGAGGATCGACCCCAATGCCGACGCCGACGAGATGACGGCGCGGCGCCTCGCCGAGAGTTTTGCCGCCTACCTCAAGGCCTGCAAGCTCGACGAGCGGGCGCTTTCGACCTTGCCTCCCGGCCGTTTCCTGATGCCTGGCGACCTCGAGGGATCGCCGGCGCTGACCTTCGCGCCCTTGCTGCTCAAGGGTGAGAAACGGCCGCGGTCCGGCTCGCTGCAAGCGATGATGGAGCGCCGCTACGAGGCCTACAAGACGCATGTGGTGAAACCGTTCTTCCGCGAACACATCACCCGCCTCGACCGCCAGATCGTGGTGATCGACGCCATGCAGGCGCTGAACGCCGGCCCCGGCGCGATGGCCGACCTGGAACGCGCGGTGACCGAAATCCTCTCCTGTTTCCGTCCTGGCCGAGGCAATTTCCTCACCGACCTGTTTTCACGCCGCATCGACCGCATCCTGGTTGCCGCGACCAAGGCCGACCATTTGCATCACGAAAGCCATGACCGGCTGCAGGCAATCGTGCGGCGGCTTGCCGACCGCGCCGTGGCGCGGGCAAATTTCACCGGCGCCGATGTCGACGTGGTCGCCATGGCGGCGGTGCGCGCGACGCGCGAAGGCACGGTCAAGCAAGGCCGCGAAACCCTGCCGGTGATCATCGGCACGCCGCTGAAGGGCGAGAAGATCAACGGCGAAACCTTTGATGGTAAAGCCGAAACCGCCATATTTCCCGGGGACTTGCCGGAGAAAATTGACGCGGTTTTCGACGTTTCCGAAGCCGACCACCGGCAGAGCAGCGACGATCCGGCGATCCGTTTCGTGCGCTTTCGCCCGCCAAAGCTCGAACGCACCGCTGAAGGCGTCACGCTGTCGCTGCCGCATATCAGGCTCGACCGCGCCTTGCAGTTCCTGATCGGAGACCATCTGGCATGACCGCGCCCCGCAGACCGGCAGCTTTCCGCATCGAGCCGGAGGCCGAACCGAAGCAGGAAACGCGCCGCCCCCATGCCGAGCCGCCGGCACGCAAGTCGCGCGCCGTCGTCGTGCCGGCCGAGATCGATGTCTTCGACGAACCCGACATTGTCGCCGCCGAACCGCCGCTGGCGACCGCGCCGCGCAGGCGCTCGCTGTTTGCCAGCCTGTTTTTCGGCGCGGTCGGCGTGCTGGTTTCGCTCGCCGTCGGCCTGTGGACCGACCAACTCATCCGCGACCTGTTCGAGCGCGCAGAGTGGCTGGGGTGGCTGGCAGCGGGAATGGCCGCAATTGCCGTGTTGGCGCTCGCGGTCGTGCTGGTGCGGGAATTCCTGGCTATTGCCCGGCTGGCCGAGGTCGAAAAACTGCAAAAGCGGGCGCTCGATGCCGTGGCGCGCGACGATCCGAAGGCTGCAAGGGCCGTCGTCGAAGAGCTTTCGGCCTTTGTCGCTGCGAAACCCGAAACCGCGGCCGGCAGGCGCTCCCTGGCCGAATTGCGCGGCGAGATCATCGACGGCGGCAATCTGGTGCGACTGGCCGAGGCCGAGATTCTCGGGCCGCTCGATGCGAGAGCCAAGGTGATGATCCTCGAAGCAGCCAAACGCGTGTCGCTGGTCACCGCCGTCAGCCCCCGCGCACTCGTAGACGTTGCCTATGTCGTGTTCGAGGCCGGGCGCCTGATCCGCCGCTTGTCCGAACTCTACGGCGGCAGGCCGGGCACGCTGGGCTTTTTCCGGCTGGCGCGCAGCGTTCTTGCCCATCTGGCGGTGACCGGCTCGATCGCCGTCGGCGACAGCTTTGTCCAGCAGATCGTCGGGCATGGCCTTGCCGCACGGCTTTCGGCGAAACTCGGCGAAGGCGTGGTCAACGGCATGATGACGGCGCGTATCGGCATTGCTGCCATGGAGACGGCGCGGCCCCTGCCCTTCATTGCCGGCAGGCGGCCGGGTATGGGCGATTTCCTGTCGGCGCTGACCTCGTTTGCGGCCAAAAAAGAGAATGAAGCACCCGCCTCAAGCAAGTGAACGCCCTCTCGCGGTCACCAAGCATTAACCAATCTTGTTCATGGTCGTCCAACAACAGCCTCCTTGTTGCCGGGTGTCGTCTATGAAAAGCGTAATCTTGTCCTGCGTCCTGCCCCTGGTCGCGCTTGCAGCACCTCTGGGCCCGACCGGGAAAGCCTTTGCAGCCGAGCCCGACAAGCAGTTCTTCCGGACCGTTGAAGGCAAATGGGTCGGCCCGGGCGAAATCATCGCCGGCAAATACAAGGGCACGAAGTTCACCTGCAGCTTCGACGGCTCGACGCCGGACAACAAGACCGGCATGACGCTCGATGGCGACTGCCGCGTCGGTGTCTTCACCCAGAAAATGTCGGCGACCGTCGAGCGCAAGGGCCGCGACTACAAGGGCAATTTCATGGGCGGCGCCGCGGGGTCGGGCCTGGACATCATCGGCGGCAATGTGGTCGATGCCCGCAAAGTCGTCTTCACCATCAACCGCAACCAATTGCGCGGCGTCATGCAGGCCCGCATTCCCGACGACAATTCGATGACGGTGACCATCGCGGTGCGCGTCGACCAGCAGCTGGTGCCGGTCATCGGTATGAGCCTCAAGCGCGTCGATGCCGTCGAAGTTGGCTCCATCGCCAAAAACTGACTCTCAAGCGGTTCCCCCAAAAAGCGCGGAACGGGGTTGCACTGCGCGATAGCTGAGCTGTTCCGCTCAGCTCGATGTCGGGAAATGACAGGCCACCTTGCGGCCGGGTTGGCGCTCCTCAAGCACGGGCCGCTCGGTGCGGCACCTTTCTGCCGCGATCGGACATGTGGCGCGCAACCGACGATGTCAGCGTCTCCGACGGCCCAAGCCACAGCAAGGCCAACGTGTCAGGGTCCTGTGCGTGCCGGCCGTCCTTCGTGTCCGCGCGATCCGCTTTAAGAACGCCAGCAAAAAAGGCGGCGGCTACTCGAGCCACCGCCTTTCTCAATTTCCGAACGAAGAATCAGCCCTTGATGGCGGCCGTCAGCTCGTCATAGGCCTTGCAGGCGTCGGCCGGCGTGGTGGCGCCCTGATATTTGGTCGTCACAGCCTGCACCTTGGCGGTCAGGTCGGCGGCCTTGGACGGATCCTTGGTGATCGCCTCCTGCAGCGCGGCGGTCATCTCCTGCGCCTTCTTGGCGGCAATCTCCTGCGTGCATTCAGGCGCCTTCGAACAGGCCGATGCGGCAAGCATGGCGACACCCACGCCGACGAGCAAAAACTTCTTCATGTCAGTCATTCTCCTCACGAAGGCAGAACTTGATCGTCGCTGCCTTCCAACGGCCGAAGCCTGGCGTCCCATAGCCGCCGATTGCGGCAAAACGCAACGTGTGCGGCGCATAAACCTGTGCAGCGCTGCTGCAACGGCGCGGACGGCCTGATTGAGGCCGCCCGTGTCAGACGAAGCAAGGTTTCAGCCACGAGGCTGCAGCAGCGCCAGTGCGGCCGTCGCCGCGGCAAGGACGGCGGTAAGGGTCAAAGGCCCCGTAGCGCCATAGGTGTCCACGACATAGCCGCCGACAACCGCACCGACGGTGATGGCAACCTGGAAGGAAGTGACCATCAGGCTGCCTGCTGCTTCCAGCGCATCAGGTGCCGCGCGAGACATATTGGTCGGCAGCACCACCGGCGCCATGCCGAAGGCGAAGCCCCACAGCGTAACAAAGCCGAAGGCAACGCTGGTTTGCGCGCCCCAAAGCACCAAAGCGAGTGCCGCAAACGCCATCAACGCGGCGGTTACTGCGAGGGCCATGTGGATGTTGGTGTCGGCCAGGCGACCACCGGCAATATTGCCGATCACAGCGGCGATGCCGAACCCGAGCAGCGCCAGGGCAATCGGCCCGGTTGTGAGGAGCGTCACCTGTTCGAGGAACGGGCGCACATAGACCGAGCCGGCAAAATGCCCGGTCATCAGCAGAACAATGGCAAGCATGCCGAGTTGGATGCCACGCCGCCGTGTCAGCCGAAAGACGTCTGCAAGGCTGTTGCTTGCCGCCGCAGGCAAGGTCGGCAGGCTGAGAAGCTGCAGCAGCATGGCAAGCGCGGCCAGCCCCGCCGTCATGGCCATGGCGCTGCGCCATCCCAGCCAGTCACTGATCAACGCACCCATCGACGGCGCGGCAATGGTGGCGAGTGAGACGCCGAGGGTCACGATCGCCATGCCGCGACCTGTCGCATTGGCGCCAACCAGCCGCGCCACGACGGCAACGGAAAGTGCCCAGAAAGCGCTAAGAGCGATCCCCAACCCGGCCCGGCCCAGCAACAGCAGCCAGAAATTGGGCGCCAGCGCCGCAAGAATATTGGAACCGACCGCCAGGGCCATGAGGCCAACCAGCACCGCCTTGCGGTTCAATCGACCGATGAGAACATTGCTCAACATGGCCGTCACGGCGCCAACGGAAGCGGTGGCGGTGACGACCTGTCCGGCCGTTCCCTCGCTGATGCCGAGATCGCGCGCCATCGGCGTCAACAGACCTGCCGGCAAGAATTCGGCAGACACCAGGGCAAAGCTGGTGGCCGCCAATGAAAGGACCGCGAACCAGGTGGCCGCGCTCCACGCGGCTGGTGCATCGGCATCAAGGCCAATGGCGGCGTCTTCAAGCTGTAATGTTGTGTCAGTCACGGGAAGATCTCCACAGTTTGGAGATCTTAGATAGGCGAGTCCGGCCGGATGTTATGTACCTTAAAATCCGAAATTCATATCCATTCGTCCGGGAATTGTGCGGCGCACAACGCCTGGCGAGACATTGGTGATGCGCTTGAACGCGCGGGCGAAGGACGCCTCGGAATCATAGCCCAAACGGGTAGCGACTTCGGCAACAGACAAGCCGTTTTGGCCCAGCAATTCGCGGGCAAGCTGCATGCGCAGGCGGGCGAGATAATGTGCGGCGCCCTCACCCAATACCGCGCTGAAGCGCTCGGCGAAAATCGAACGCGATTGGCCTGCCACGCCGGCCAGGCTTCCCAGCGTCCAGTTGTGGCCGGGATCGCGATGCATGGCCGCCAGAGCGCGCCCTATATGGGGGTCGCGGATGGCTGCAAGCCAACCGATGGTCGAGGCGCCGTTGCAATTGACCCAGCAGCGTATGAGCCTGGCTGTCAGCAAATCCGCCATACGCGACAGGATGGTGGCGCTGCCCATCTGCGGTTGCGCGGCCTCCACCGTCATGGCCGCCAGCAAAGGGCCGACCATCGGGTCATTGCCGGCCACGTCGCAACCCTTGATGAGAGGCGGCATCAACGTGATCAACGGATTGAGCGCATAGGAGCCGAGAGACATGGAGCCGCAGAAAAGGGTGCTTGTCGCGCCCGTTCCCTGCCGTATCACTTCGCAAACGTTGCCGCCCAACTTGATCACCTGGCAGCCCTCGAGCGAATCGCCCACCACGTCCGGCGCACTCGCCAGCCGATGGGCGATGCCTTGCGGCAGCAGCACCAGATCGCCATCGCGCAACTCCTGCCAGCCTTGCGCTTCGGTGTGAATCCAGCATGGACCCTGGCCGACAAAGTGAAAACGAAGCAGTTGTTGTTGCGGAAAGTCTATGCTCCATGGGTGCCGGAGTTCGCAGCGGCCATAGTTGACGCCACTCAAGCGAAAGTCTTGCAGAACTTCGCTGAGCGCATCCATCGGGATATGTGGCAGCGGCGACGGCCGGGACGAATAATCAGGCATTTGTCAGATATAGATACCGGCCGTCCGACAGGCAAGCGCAGACTGTTGTTCCACCGGGGAATCGCTGCCACGGCACCCTACCCATCCTGGCAGGCTTCCCGCCCTTGCCTCCCGCTCCCGGTGCATGCAAGGAGTGCTGTCGGACACAGGGACAAGAGGCATGGCAGCGGAAGCATCGGGCAGCGATCTCATTCAGGTGGTGGCGCTGCTTGCCGCAGGCGTCGTCGCCGTTCCGATCTTCAAACGCATGGGGCTGGGCTCGATCCTAGGCTATCTCGCCGCGGGCGTGGTCATCGGCCCGTTCGGTATTGGCATTTTTTCCGAATCGGAAGCCATCCTGCATGTCGCCGAACTCGGCGTGGTCATGTTCCTGTTCATCATCGGGCTGGAGATGCAGCCGTCGCGGCTATGGGGCCTGCGCCGCGAGATTTTCGGCCTCGGCGCGCTGCAGGTCGGCGTCTGCGCCTTGCTGCTCACCGGTGTTGGTCTCGCCGGCGGCTTTCCGATCGCGCAATCCTTCGTTGCCGGCGCCGGCTTTGTCCTGACCTCGACGGCGATCGTCATGCAGCTTCTGGAAGAGCGTGGCGAGATGGCCAGCCCCAAGGGCCAGCGCATCGTGTCCATCCTGCTGCTCGAGGATCTGGCAATCGTGCCGCTTCTGGCGCTGGTCGCCTTCCTGGCGCCGGGCGGCAGCGAGATGACCCTGCAGCAAAGGCTGACCGAAATCGGCATCGGTCTTGGCGCCATCGTCGGGCTGGTGGTGGCCGGCCGCTATCTGCTCAACCCGTTCTTCCGCATCCTGGCCGACGCCAAGGCGCGCGAAGTCATGACGGCGGCAGCCCTTCTGGTCGTGCTGGGGTCGGCGCTGGTCATGCAGCTTTCCGGCCTCTCGATGGCGATGGGCGCCTTCCTCGCCGGCGTGCTGTTGTCGGAATCGACCTTCCGCCACCAGCTGGAGGCCGACGTCGAGCCATTCCGCGGCATCCTGCTTGGCCTTTTCTTCCTCGCCGTCGGCATGTCGCTCGACCTACATGTGGTGGCCGACAACTGGCGGCTGATCGCCGTCTATGTCGTCGCCTACATGGCGATGAATGCGCTCGGCATCTACCTCGTCGCCCGCTTGCTGAAGAGCGGTCATCGTGAAGCGCTGGAACGCGCCGTGATCATGGCGCAAGGCGGCGAATTCGCCTTCGTCCTCTATTCGGCCGCGGCGGCGGTTGGCATCATCGACAGCCGGGCCAACGCAACGCTGACCGCGATCATCATCATCTCCATGGTGCTGACGCCGCTGGCCATCATTGCGCTCAAATATGTGACGCCGCGCGACGAGCAGTCGCTTGAAGGCGTCGACATCGCCGACGGCCTTACCGGCAGTGTGCTGGTCATCGGCTTCGGCCGTTTCGGCCAGATCGCCAGCCAGCCGCTTTTGTTGCGCGGCATCGACGTGTCGATCATCGACAATGATGTCGAAATGATCCAGGCGGCCGCCGATTTCGGCTTCAAGGTCTATTATGGCGACGGCACGCGGCTCGACATTCTGCGCGCCGCAGGTGCAGGCCGCGCCCGCGCCGTGCTGATCTGCGTCGACAAGCCGGACGCCGCCGTGCGCATGGCGGAACTGATCAAGGCGGAGTTCCCGCTGCTGACTGTCCTGGCGCGTGCCTTCGATCGTGGCACCGCGCTGTCGCTCATCCGCGCCGGGGTCGACTTCCAGCTGCGCGAGACCTTCGAATCGGCCCTCGTCTTCGGCGGTTCCGCGCTCGAGGTTTTGGGCGTCGAGCCGGAAGATGTCGCCGATCTCATCGAGGATGTGCGACGGCGCGACAATGCCCGACTGGAGACGCAGCTGGCCGAAGGCGTCCGCGCCGGGCAACGTTTCCTCAGGGGCAATACCGGCACGCCGATCCCGACGCCGCTGACGCAACCGCGCCGGCCCGGCCAGGCGCTGAACGAAGAGACGGCCGGCGTGCTGCACAAGCCCGAGCCCGCCGATCAGGGGGAAAGCTGATGACCGCATCGGATGAGCGCGCGCTCGCCGTCACCAAATTCTGGCGCGAGGCCGGCGAAGACGCGTGGTTCGAGAAGAACGACGTCTTCGACGCGGATTTCCGCAGCAGGTTTCTCGACCTGCACTTTGCCGCCGCGCGGCGCGAGTGCGACGCATGGTCGGAGCATGCCGAGGGTTCGCTGGCGCTGATGATCCTGCTCGACCAGTTTCCGCGCAACTGCTTTCGCGGCTCAGGCCATATGTACGCCACCGATCCGCTGGCACGGCACTTTGCCGCCAAGGCGATTGCGGCCGGCCATGACCTTTCGCTGGAAGAAAACCTGCGCGTCTTCCTGTACCTGCCCTACGAACATTCGGAACTGCCCGCCGACCAGGACAGATCGGTCGAGCTCACCACCGCCAGGGCGCCGGAGTATGTGAAATACGCCATCGAGCACCGCGACATCATCCAGCGCTTCGGCCGCTTTCCGCACAGGAACAAGATGCTTGGCCGCGAGACGACGGCGGACGAACAGGCATTTCTCGATGGCGGCGGCTTCTCCGGTTAACCCAGCCACCAATCGCGGCCGGAAGCCAGCCGCTCTATGCCTGACGTATCGACGGCGCTGAGCCGCTCGGTCACGCTCCTGCCGCCCACCGCCAGATCCGGCGCGATCTCTGCCAAGGGCGCCAGCACGAAGGCTCGCTCCACCATTCGGGGATGCGGCACCTCCAGCCCGGTTTCGTGGATTGTGCGGTCGCCGAACACCAATATGTCGATGTCGATCAGGCGCGGACCCCAGCGCTCCTCGCGCACCCGCTTCAGCTTGCGCTCGGCCTCGAGGCAGAGGTCGAGCAGCGCCCTTGGCGCCAGCGAGGTCGAGATTTCGGCAGCGGCGTTGAGGAAATCCGGCTGGTCGAGCTTGCCCCAGGGCGGCGTGCGGTAAAGTGAGGAGACGGCGACGACGCGCGTGCTCTCGTCGGCGTCGAGCAGGCGCAGCGCCGCCGCCATCGAGGCCGAGGGATCGCCGAGATTGCCGCCAAGGCTGAGATAGACCGTGTTATTGTTACTCTGGCCAGACAACGGTCACCTCGACATAATCGAGCACGCCGGGCACCGGTGCGTTGGGCTTCCGCACGGTGATCTCGGCCTTCCTGATCTGCGGGAACCGTGAAGTCAGCGCCTTCGCCACTTCGAGCGCCAGCGCCTCGATCAGGAAGCGGCGATGTCCAGTGACGATCTTTTCAATCACCGTGAAGGCGATGCCGTAATTGACGGTGTCCTCGATGGAATCATCCTCCAGCGGGCGGCTGGGCTCGACCGTCAACTCGGCATCGACATAAAAACGCTGGCCAAGCGCCTCTTCCTCATCCAGCACGCCGTGCCGGGCAAAGAAGGCGCAGTTCTTCATGCGGATGACGTACATTTCTTAGTGTCCTGGGCTCAGCGTCCTGGCTTTTCGCGCGCCAGCATAGCATCGGCGACCGCCAGTGCGTCCACGTTGATTGCGACATCGTGGACGCGAAACAGATCGGCGCCCTTCAGCCTCAGAATGACACTGGTGGCTGCCGTCCCGGCGGCGCGCGCGCCGGCTTCGCGGCCGGTGACGGTGCCGATGAAGCGTTTTCTGGAGGTGCCGGCCATCAAGGGAAAACCGAGCTCCTTAAGCTCGGAAAACCGCGCCATCAGGTCGAGGTTTTCCTCAGCCGTCTCCTTGGCGAAGCCGAAGCCGGCATCGAGTACGATATGATCGTCCGCAACGCCGCTGCGCCTGGCGACTTCCAGCGAAGCCTTGAGGAACAAAAACTGGTCGGCGATGACGTCGGGCAGTTTTTGCCGCCCGCGCCCGGTATGCATGATGACCAGTCCGGCGCCGGTCTCGGCGGCGACGCGGGCGATGCCGGGTTCACGCTGCAAGCCCCAGACATCGTTGACGATATGCGCGCCGGCGGCGACGGCGAGGCGCGCGGTTTCCTCGCGATAGGTGTCGACCGAAATCAGGGCTTCGCCTGAACCGGCGAGTGCTGCGATCACCGGCAGGATGCGGGTCTGCTCTTCTTCAGGCGTCACGGGCGAGGCGCCGGGGCGCGTCGATTCCCCGCCGATATCGACGACGGCGGCGCCTTCTTCCACCATGCGGTGCGCCTGCGCCACCGCCTGGTCAGGCGTGATGAACAGTCCGCCATCCGAAAAACTGTCCGGCGTGACGTTGAGAATGCCGACCACAATGGCTTTCTCGCCAAGGTCGAGATGGCACTTATGCGCCAGTTGCCATCGCCTTGTCGTCATTGTCCTTCAACCATGTGTCTCATTGGCATGTGGCTCATTGGCATGTGGCTCATCGAGCGCTTGCAATCCATCAACGATGCGTGATCGGTGGAAGATCAATTCCGTTGCGCCGGCAACGGCCGTAAAGCAAGGTGAGTGAAGAGGCAACATGATGAAACGACCCCTGCTCTGCGCCCTGATGCTGGCTTTGACCGTCCTGCCGGCGAATGCTGCCAATCTGGTGAAGACTTACAGCTATTTTGCCATCGGCGGCAGCACGCTCGATGACATCGAGACGCAATTGTCGAAGCATGGACCCGAGGTAAAAAGCACCGGGATGCGGCATCCAGGCGCCACCCAGATGGCGTTCACCACCCGCATCAGCTACGCGCAAACCGCTGACACCTGCCGCATCGCCAAGGCTGCCGTCACCGTCAAGGTCAAGGTCATCCTTCCGGAGTGGCGCAGGCCGCGCAAGGCCGATCCCGATGTCAGGCTGTTCTGGGACACGCTGTCGGCCGACATCAAGCGCCATGAGGAGCGTCATGTCGAGATCGCCAAGAACCACGGCCGTCTGCTCGAAGACGCGCTGAACGCGAGCTTTGCGCAAAAGACCTGCGCCGGGGCAAAGGCGAAGGCGGCGCAGATCACCGCGGCCGAACTCGCCAGGCATGACCAGGACCAATTGCGCTTCGACCGCGTCGAAGGCGTGAATTTCGAAAGCCGCATCCTGCGGCTGCTGCGCTACCGCATGCAGCGCGTCCAGAACGGCCAGCTTCCGCCCGGCTGAACCACAGGGCTGATACCAAGCCAATTCTGCCGAAACATGAGGCCAGCCCCAGAAAATTTTCGGGCAAAGGTCGAAATCGGCCTATACGGGACGACATATGTCAGGCTCGCAAGATATGTCAGGTGGCAAGGCGCGAGCTTCGAAACACCAGATCAAGACCAATCGAGGCGGCGTATAGCGGAGCGGCCATTGGCGCCGCGCAATCGCTCGCAGACACTGTGGATGCACTGATATGGACCAGGCTGTCGACAAGCCGGCTAGGGTGGCGCCCGCCGCGCCGCTTACGGAAAGCGAGAAGAACGTCATCATCGCCGGCATCCTTTTGTCGATGCTGCTGGCGGCGCTCGACCAGACCATCGTCGCGCCGGCCATGCCGACCATCGGCCGTTCGCTCGGCCACGCCGACTACCTGCCGTGGATCGTGACCGGATATCTCCTGACGGCGACGGCCATGGCGCCGCTCTACGGCAAGATTTCCGACGTCTATGGCCGCCGGCCGACCGTCTATGCGGCGATCCTGATCTTCCTTCTGGGATCGCTGGTCAGCGCCATGGCCCCCAACATGTTCGTGCTGGTCATCGGCCGGGCGATCCAGGGTGCGGGCGGCGGCGGCCTGTTCGCCCTGGCGCAGATCGTCATCGGCGACCTGGTGCCGCCGCGCGAACGCGCGCGCTATGCCGCCTGGATTTCGGGCACCTGGGCTGTCGCCAGCATCGCCGGGCCTTTGCTCGGCGGCGGATTTGCCGAACATCTCCATTGGTCGCTGATCTTCTGGATCAACATCCCGCTCGGCATCTTGGCCATGGCCATCATCAACAAGCCGCTGCGCAAACTGCCGGTCGCCGCAAAGCGGCATCGCATCGACGCGCCGGGCGCGCTGCTTCTGGTGGTGGCGACGGCATTGCTGCTTTTGGCCCTCAACTGGGGCGGCAGCGCCTATCCATGGGCTTCGCGCGAGATCGTCGGCCTGCTCGCCTGTTCGGCGGTCTTCTGGGCTGCGTTCGCTTTGCGGCTGATGCGTGCGGCCGAGCCGCTGATCTCGCTTGAAGTGCTGAGCAATCCGATCGTGCTTGCCGGCACGGCGTCGATGTTCCTGCTGCAGGCCGCCAATATCGGCCTGTCGGTGTACCTGCCGGTCTATCTGCAGTCGATCATCGGCCTGTCGGTCAGCCAGTCGGGCCTTGCCATGCTCGGCCTGCTGCTCGGAACGGTCGCCGGCGCGACGTTCAGCGGCCGCACGATACCGCGCTTCTTCCACTACAAGCGTATCGCCATGGTCGGCGTTCTCTTCGCCATTATCTGTCTTGGCGTGCTCAGCCTGGTCGCCGGCCGCGCCTCGCTGCTGGTGGTCGAGCTCTTGACCATCTGCATCGGCCTTGGAAGCGGCACCACCTTCCCGGTCGCCACCGTATCGGTGCAGAATGCCGTCGACCGCGCGCATCTCGGCGTTGCCACCGGCGTGCTGACCTTCCTGCGTTCGCTGGGCAGCGCGCTCGGCGTCGCCATGCTCGGCGCCGTCGCGCTCGGCTATGGCCTGCCGCTTGCCGGCGAAGGCGCGCCGGCTGCCGGACAGATCGTCTCGGCGACGCCCTTCATGATGATCTTCCTTGCCGCGGCCGTCACGCTCGTGCTGGCGCTGATCACGCTGGCGCTGATGCCGGAGAAGTCACTGCGCGGCCGCGACGACGCCGAGGCGCCGGTCGTTCTGGTGGAGTGATCCGGAAAGCCCTGTAGGGCCTACTCCACGACGCCGAGCTTCTTCTGCAGGCTGGTCGACGACGTCGTGTACTGGAAGACGATGCGCTCGCCCGGGCTGATGATGCGCTTGGCGGCCTGCGCCATCAGCGCCACCTCGTGAAAACCCGACAGGATCAGCTTCAGCTTGCCTGGGTACCAGTTGATGTCGCCGACGGCAAAGATGCCTGGCACCGAAGTCTGGAATTTCTCGGTATCGACCGGAATGAGGTTCTCATGAAGGTTGAGCCCCCATTCGGCGATCGGGCCGAGCTTCATGGTCAGGCCGAAGAACGGCAGCATGCGCGTGCACGGCACCTCGATGTCGCCGTCAGGCCCGCCCTTGATGGTAGCAGAGGCCAGCTCGCCGTCGGCGCCGGTCAGGCCGCTCACCTGGCCGACCCGGAACTCCAGCTGCTTCATCTCCTGCATGGCATACATCTTGTTGACGCTGTCGGGCGCCGCCCTGAATTCCGCGCGCCGGTGGACCAGTGTCACGCTTTTTGCCACCGGCTGCAGGTTCAGCGTCCAGTCGAGTGCGGAATCGCCGCCACCGACGATGACGAGGTCGTGGCCGCGGAATTCCTCCATACGGCGCACCGAATAGAAGACGCTCCTGCCCTCATAGGCCTCGATGCCGGGAATGGGCGGCCGCTTGGGCTGGAACGAGCCGCCACCGGCGGCGATCACCACCACCTTGGCTTCGAACACCTCGTTCTCGTCGGTGGTGACCCGAAATGAGCCGTCGTCCAGCTTTTCCAGGCTGGAGACCATGCGGTTGAAGGTAAAATCCGGCTTGAACGGGTGAATTTGCTCGAGCAGTTTGTCGACCAGCCCTTGCGCCGAGATCGAGGGCCAGCCTGGAATGTCGTAGATCGGCTTTTCCGGATAGAGTTCGGCGCATTGGCCGCCGGGCCGGTCGAGGATATCGATCAGATGGCACTTCATGTCGAAGAGGCCGAGTTCGAACACGGCGAACAGGCCGACCGGCCCCGCCCCGACAATGAGTGCGTCCGTCTTGATTATATCGGTCATGCCAGGCGAGCCTCATTGTCAAACTGGGGCGAAACTGGCGCGAGACTGCATGAGCATTGGCCCGCTGCCAAGCGGCGGCGGGAAAAATCAGATGCTACGGGAGATCAACCCTGGCGAGCCGGCACGCGCACGACGAGGCCGTCAAGCGCGTCGCGCACCTTGATCTGGCAGGACAGGCGCGAGTTCGGCTGGACGTCATAGGCGAAGTCCAGCATGTCCTCTTCCATCGCCTCCGGCTCGCCGACCTCGGCCGTCCAGGCTTCGTCGACATAGACATGGCAGGTCGCGCAGGCGCAGGCGCCGCCGCATTCTGCCTCGATGCCCGGCACCGCGTTGCGGATCGCATTCTCCATGACGGTCGAGCCGTTTTCGGCCTCGACATCGAAAGGAGTGCCGTCATGGGCAATGAAGGTCAGCTTGGTCATTTGTCACCTGAAGGGAGTCCCAGCCGAGATAATCACTCCGCCGGACAAGTCAACTGCGGCGCGAAAGCGCCGCTTTGTGACGTTTTTTCGGAAAGCTGGCCAAAGCACGCCCTGGCCCCGTCGATTCATCCCGGTGGCCGCTGCCGAGCGGCAGCCATTACCGGCTGATGGCGGCGATGAAATCGCGCACTTCCTCGATCAGGGTGCCGAGGCGCTTGAGGATGCGCGCATCTTCCGGCTGCTGTTCGATCGAGGTGGCGCAGTCGGCGATGGCAAAGGCGCCGACCCCGCGCGCCGAACCTTTCAGCCCATGCGCCAGAAGCAGTCGCTCCCTGACATCGGCATCGACTATTCTGTCGCGGACGGAAAGCGCCTGCTGTACGAACAGCGCCAATACCTCCTGTTCGAGGGCGCGATCGCCCATAGTCTGACGGGCCAGATGGGCCAGATCCACTGGGCGCGAACGGGCCGGTCCCGACGCATCGCCGCCCGGCATTGAGAAGGCAATGCCGCTTTCACCGCGTACCAATTTGAAACTCCTTGTGCCGATCGCCGAAAAAACTAGGCGATTTCCGTCGCCAACGCGTTAATGAATGGGCTGGAAAATTGTTGCCGTTGAGGCGGTTAGATCACGTTGTCGTTAACCTTATATTTAAAGTTTTACGTATCTCGCGGAATGCATGTTTTCTTTACCCCTGTGTGTCATTACGATACGAAGGTCCATTTTCAGCCTCCTGCGTGGGATAAGACGAGCCAGAATCAGGCAAAAATAAGAAGTCCCTCGGCAGCTAGTACAGGGTAGCGAAGGCATGGCGAAGAAACCAACGACGACCAGAACTCTCGACAGCGACGTAGCCAGGGAACTCGAAAAGGCACTAGACCTCGATCTCAGCGGAGACGGCAGCGGCGATCTCGATATCGCGGCGTCGATGGAAGATCTGGAAGCGCAGATATCGCAGGCCGCGGACGAACTGGCGCGCGAAGGCCGCCCCCAGAAGCCCGCCCCCGCTCAAAACGCGCCCGTCCAACAAAACCAGAGTGCGAAGCCGGCAGCCAAGCCCGCCGAGCTGCGCCCGGTCGAATCGCGCAACAGCGCTCAGCCAGCCGGCTTCAAGCCGGCAAACGATGACCGCCAAAAAGATTACAAGACGCTGCTGCACAGCCTCAACCGGCGCGCGTCGAGCACGATCTATTGGGTCGTGGCGTTCGTGTCGCTGGCCTGGATCGCCGGCGCCGGCGGCCTCGCCAATCTGCTGTTTGGCCCCAGCATCTGGAAAATTCGTACGTTCGATCAAATCCTGGCCCGCCCTGAACTGATCGGCCTGGCGATCGCGGCAATCATACCGGTCGTCCTGTTTTGGGCCTTCGCGGCGATGATCCGCCGCGCGCAGGAAATGCGCATTGCCGCGCAGTCGATGACGGAGGTGGCTTTCCGCTTGGCGGAGCCGGAAAACCTCGCCCAGGATCGCGTGATGATGATCGGCCAGGCCGTTCGCCGTGAAGTGGCGGCGATGGGCGAAGGCATCGAGCGCACACTGGCGCGCGCCGTCGAACTCGAAACGCTGGTCCACAGCGAGGTCAACCAGATCGAACGCTCCTATTCGGAGAATGAATCGCGCATCCGGTCGCTGGTCGACGGGCTGGGCAGCGAGCGCGAAGCCGTCGTCACTCATGCCGAGCGCGTGCGCGCCTCGATCACCGGCGCGCATGAAACGCTGAAGGACGAGATCGGCGCCGCCTCCGACATTATTCGCGACTCTATCCTCAACGCGTCGACCAAGCTGTCGATGACGATCACCAATTCCGGCGACACGCTGATCGACCGCATCAATGAAAGCTCGATGTCGATCTTCGATTCGGTCGAAACCCGGCTGGATTCGATCACCGACAGGCTGTCGACATCGGGCGAAGCCTTTGCTTCGCTGCTCGACACCCGCATCGCCAAGCTGACGGACACCACAGACGGCCTAACCCGGTCGCTGACCGACCTGCTCGACGACCGCACCACCGGTATGGTGTCGCTGCTCGGCGGCGCCGCCCGCACCCTGAGTTCGGAATTCGAGTCCAGCCTGAACGGCATCGAGCGGACGCTGGCCGAGCGCGGCCAGGCGCTGATCAGCGAATTCCAGACCCGCGCCGAAGCACTCGATACCGGCACGCAGAAGCTCAACGCCGCGCTCGAGGCGCGCGCCCGCCAGATCAACGAAACGCTGGTCGAGCGCGCCCGCGAGATCGCCCACACCTTTGCCGAGAGCAAGGATCATTTGTCGGCGATGATCGATCAGGGCAAGACCCAGATCGGCGCCGACATGGCCGACATCGTCTCGTCGACCTCGTCGATGCTCGAAGCCCGCGCCAGCGATTTCGCCGGCCGGATGGAAGCCGCCCGCCATGTCGTGTCGCGCTCCTTCGACACCGACATCCAGCGTCTTGCCGATGCCCGTGTCGGCATCGAGGACGCCGTCGAAAACCACAGCCGCAAGCTGTCCGAAAGCCGCGAACGCATGGCGGCTGCCATGCAGGCGGACCTGGCGAAGTTCGCCGAGGGCCGCGCCGGCATCGATGCGGCCGTAACCAACCAGGTGCAGAAGCTGGCCGAAGGCCGCAACCTGATCTCGCGCGCCCTGGAAGAGGATCTGCGCAAGGTCAACGAGTCGCGCGCCGCCATCGACGCGTCGCTGGGCAGCCATCTCGAGCGGCTTGAAGAAGGCCGCAACCGGCTCAACCAGGCTTTGCATGAAGACTCCGGAAAACTTGTGCAAGCCCGTACGATCATTGACGAAATGGTCGCCGGGCATGTCGGTAAGCTGGCCGAAGGCCGCAACATTCTGTCGCGCGCCCTGGAAGCCGATCTCGGCAAGCTCGCCGACAGCCGCGCCTCGATTGACGGGCTGGTCGCCGGCCAGGTTGAAAAGATCGCCGAAGGCCGCGCCATCCTGACCAAGGCGCTCGAAAACGACATTATCGGCATCAAGGGCGTGATCGAGAACCACTCGGCGAAACTGGCCGAGGATCGCACCGAACTCAGCAAGGCGCTGGAGAACGACCTGTCCGGCATCAGAGGCCTGCTCTCCGACCATTCGAGCCGGCTTGCCGACGATCGTGGCCTGTTGTCACAGACGCTCGAGGCCGACCTCGCCAAGCTCGCCGAGAGCCGGTCGAGCATCGACGGGCTGGTCGCCGGCCAGGTCGAGAAGCTGGCCGAGGGCCGCGATATCCTCAAGCGCGCGCTCGAAGCCGACCTCAACACCATCAAGGGTGCCATCGCGGGTCATTCCGACAAGGTGGCGGAAGAGCGCGGTCAGCTTTCCAGGGCACTGGAGGCCGACCTGCAGAATGTGAACAGCCTGATCGCCGACCACTCGAACCGGCTTGTCCAGGATCGTTCGACGCTATCCCAGGCGCTTAAGGAGGACCTTCAGAGTGTTAACAGCCTGATCACCGACCACTCGAGCCGGCTTGTCCAGGATCGTTCGACGCTATCCCAGGCGCTTCAGGACGATTTGCACAATGTCAGCGGCATCATGGCCGATCATCAAAACAGGCTCGTCCAGGACCGTTCGGCGCTCTCAAAGGCATTGGAAGACGACATCGCCAAGCTGGCGGAGAGCCGCTCCAACATCGATGGGCTGGTCGCCGGGCAGGTCGAGAAGCTTGCCGAGGGCCGGGACATCCTCACACGGGCGCTCGAAGCCGATCTCAATGCGATCAGGAGCGCCATTGCCGACCAGTCGCAGAAGCTGAGCGAAAACCGTGGCGAGTTCGCACGGGTGCTGGAAGCGGATTTGGAAAATGTCAACAGCCTGATCGAGGGTCACAGCGACAAGCTCGTCCGGGATCGCGCGACGCTGTCGAAGGCTCTCGAGGACGACCTCGCCAAGCTGGCCGAGAGCCGGTCGAGCATCGACGGACTGGTCGCAGGCCAGGTCGAGAAGCTGGCCGAGGGGCGAGACATCCTGAAACGTGCGCTGGAAGCCGACCTGCAGAAGCTGTCGGCAAGCCGCGGTGAGGTTGACGACATCATCGCCGGCCATGTCGGCAAGCTGGCCGAAGGCCGCAACATGTTGACCCGGGCGCTGGAAGACGATCTGGCAAAGCTCGCCGACATACGTAAGGACGTCGACCGCTCTCTGTCGGGCCATATCGACCAGATTGCCGGCAGAAGCACCGATATCTCGGCGGCAATCGCTGCCGATGTCGAGAAAATCGAGCAGGCCTTCAGCAAGCAGACCGGCATCATCGAAGAGCGCGCCGGAACCATGGAGCGCGCGTTGTCGGTGGGTGTCGACAATGTCCGCAGCGTGCTTGAAAAGAGCGCCGTCTTCGTTGCCGGCGCGCTGCGCGAGAAGGTGATGGAAGTCACCAGCGCGCTGCACGAACAGGCCGGTGCTGCCTTCAGTGACGCCGACCGCAAGATCGCCGAGCGTGCCGAGCAGACCTCGGCCGCCCTTTTGGCCCGGGCCGAGGACATCGCCCGCACCTTCGAGGACGCGGATCGCCGTCTGCACGCACGTGCCGAGGACACATCGAGCGCCCTGCTTGCTCGCGCCGAGGATACGACGAATGCCTTGCTTGCTCGCGCCGAAGACACAACGAGCGTGCTGCTTGCCCGGCATGACGAGACGTCGAACTCGCTGCTCGCCCGCGCCGAAGAAACGGCCGGACGGCTGGCTGCCCGCGCCGGCGAGATCGCCGGCACGTTCGACGCCGCCGACCAGAAGCTGGTCGCCCGCGCGGTCGAGACGGCGCAGTCGCTGGCCGACCGCGCCGGCGACATCCTGCGTAACTTCGAGGGCGCCGACCAGCGGCTGAGCATGCGCATCGGCGAATCCGCCGAAGCGCTGGCCGCCCGCGCCTCCGACCTCGGCCGCATCTTCGACGCCGCCGACCAGCAGCTGATCTCGCGCATTGCCGAGGGTTCGGACGCGCTGTCGGCACGCGCCACCGAGATCAGCCGCATCTTCGACGAGGCCGATCACCGCCTGGTGTCGCGCATCGCCGATTCCACGTCGACCATCGGCGAGCATGCCGACAACATCGTCGGCGCCTTCGCCAGCACCGAGCAGCGTGTTGCCGAACGCGCACGCCAGACCGGCCAGGAACTTGCCGTCCACGCCCGCGAGATGGAGCAGGCTCTTGCCGGCGCCGATGAGCGGCTGGCCGCGAGCGTTGCGTCCGCAGCTTCGCGCGTCGAGGAACAGGTCGCCAACGTCGAGAACCGCCTTCTTTATACGACGGAGACGATGGGTCAGAAGCTCAACGAGCAGGTTTCCAGCGCAGAAGCTCAGCTGATCTCGCGCGCCAACACGATTGCGGAGACTTTTACCGCGGTCGGTCAGCACATCGGCCAGAGCACCAACGACGCTGCCAAGACCATCGGCACCAATACCCGCGAGCTCAACACGATGCTGGCGGCGCGTTCGGCCGAGATGGCGAAGATCCTGGACGAAACCGCGCGGCCGCTGGTCGAGCGCTTCGCCCAGGGCGGCTCGGAACTGCAAAAGAGCATGGAAGAGGTCACCGAACGCGCGACCGAGAAGTTGCGCAGCGAAAATGCCGCCCTCGTCAACGCGCTCGCCAGCCGCACCGCCGAAACGCTGTCGGCCGTCGAAGGCGCGCGCTCGTCGCTCGCCGATAGCGTCGCCGACCTCATCGGCCGCATGAGCGTCTCCAGTTCGCAGCTTGGTGAGCTGATCGAACAGGCGGCGATCAACCTCGGCCAGGTCGACGAACGTCTGAGCGGCAGCACGCAAAGCTTCGCGGCGACCACCGAAAAGGCCGCGCAGACCTTCGCCAGCTCGGCACGCCTGGTCGATTCGAACACCACGCGGCTTACCGAATTGTCGTCGTCGACCCTGCGCGAAGTGGCCTCGATCGCCACCAAGTTCGACGAGCACAGCCGCTTGCTGTCCTCGGCTTCGGATCTGTTGAGCTCGGCGCAGAGCAATCTCGAACACACGCTTGAGCGGCAGTCGTCGCTCGAAGACCTAGCCGTCGGCCTGGTCAAGAAGTCGGAAGACCTCGAGAAGGTCATGCGTTCGTTCGAAAACCTTGTCGGCCAGACGATGCAGAATGCCGAAGGCAAGACGCTGGCATCAGCAGACAAGATCCGCATCGCCATAACGGAAGTGGTCGATTCGGCAACCAGCCGGTTCGCCGACGCGACCGAGGAGATGCGGCGCACCGCAAGCTCGATCAAGAGCGAGCTCGACCTCACCCGCGCCGAGCTCAAGAAGGGCGTCATCGAGATGCCGGAAGAGGCCAAGGAATCGACCTCGGCGATCCGCCGTGCCGTTGCCGAGCAGATCAACGCGCTCAAGGAACTTTCGGATATCGTTGCGAAATCGGGACGCGGCGGCGACAATGCCGAACCGCGCGCCCTGCGCCCGGCGCCGCAGGCGCCAGTGCAGCGCCCGGCCGAGCCGGTACGCCGCCCGCCGCCGGCGCCACAGCCGGAGCGCCCTGCTCCGCAGGCGCCGCTCGGCGGCCTGCGTGGCACGCTCGATATCGAACGCCCTGCCGAAGCACCGCGCCAGCGCGACGCCAACGCCCGCACGCCGCAAGGCGGCTGGGTACGCGATCTCCTGACCGGGGCATCGCGCGAGGAGGAAGTCGCCAGGCCGGCAGCGCCCGCGGAAGCACCGCGCGCAACTCCCGCCCAGCGCTCGCCGCTGCATGTCATGGAGTCGCTCAACTCGCTCTCGGTCGATATTGCCCGGGCGATCGACCACGACGCCTCGATCGAGCTGTGGAACCGCTACCGGCGCGGCGAGCGTGACGTGTTCACGCGCCGCCTCTACACGCTCAAGGGCCAGCAGACCTTTGACGAAATCCGCCGCAAATATCAGGCCGAGGCGGAGTTCCGCGCCGCCGTCGACCGCTACTGCGACGATTTCGAGAAGCTGCTCAAGGACGTCTCGCGCAACGACCGCGACAACATCATGGCGCAGACCTACCTGACGTCGGACACCGGCAAGGTCTACACCATGCTGGCCCATGCGAGCGGCCGTTTGCACTGATTGAGGCGACACCACAGACACAGAAAAGGCGGGAAGTTCCCGCCTTTTCTTTGTGCAAAATCGTCGGTCTGCGCTGCCCCTCATCCGCCTGCCGGCACCTTCTCCCGTATAGCGACGGGGTGAAGGGAGATGGCATCAGCCTCGCCGCCCATACTGCGACGGTGACAATTGGCGAAATCATTGGCGATGGCGTTCTTTCTCCCGTCACTATACGGGGAGAAATGCCCGGCAGCGCAATGAGGGTCAGCGCGGACCTGCGATATTTGGTCGAGTGCTGGCTTAACGCGACGAACGATCGTTCGAAGCCTCGACCGGCTCAGATAACCGAATCCGTCCAGCCCACGATATCCTTCGCCGCCTCGCCGAAGGCGCTGTCGAGCGCGTTGACATAGGCCGGATTGCCGCCGCCGGAGACGGGAGCGGATGCGGTGAAGCTCTTCGAGGCGCGCACCTCGCCGTTGCGGTCGTTCAGGATGCGCACGAAGAGATTGACCTCGGCATGCTCGCCACCATTGACGCGGACTTCGAAGGAGCGGATCTCGACGATCACCTGGAAGTCTATCGCCAGCCCCTCGCCCGGCTTGCCGACGCCGGCAAAGCTTCCGGAGCGCTGGAAGGTTTCGGCGAGCCTCGCCTGCACGATCAGCGGCAGCCGGTCGGCCCATTGCGCGCCCTTGAGATACTGGATCGAGCGATCTGACGGCTTGATGACGATGTTCTGGCTGTCCAGCGCCTTGAGCGCGGAGGGCTGGGCGATCAGGATCTGGCGGCGGCTGTGGCCATGGGCGTCGATCGACGGGGCGGACAGCTCGAACGTATCGAGTGGCGCCGGCTTGCCTCCCAATGCCGCGCAACCAGCCAGCGTCAGGCCAAGCAAAACGACTGCCGATCTATACCCACCCAACCCGAACGTCACGCGTGATCCCCACTGTCCCCGGATCGTATGATGAATCCGCATCCCCGGTCCATGTAATTGCTGCGGGCGGGCACGGAAGTCAACGCCGTGCCCTGCCATCGAACTGCCGGACCTCGCCGTCGCCGCCCGACAGGATGCGCTGCGGGTTGCGGCTGAGATCGGTCACCGCCTCTTCGATGCGGCTGATCGAACGCCGGCTGTCCTGGACCAGCGCCTCGACATTCGACAGGCCCTGGCCCGAGAAGCGCGCAATATTGTCGGTGATCGTGCCAAGCCGGGCGTTCAGCGTGTCGGCGACCTGCTTGAACGACTTCAGCGTGTCCCTGGCATCGGCCATGACGCCGTCGGCTTGGCCCGAACCGAGCAGCGTATCGACCCTTTTCAGGATGCCGTCGACGCGCACCGAGGCATCGTTGAGGCGCGACGCAAGCTGTTTGGCGTCCTTGATCGTCTCGTCGATGTCGTCGGCCCGGTCGGCGAACTTGTCGGTCACCTTGGCGATGTCGGCGGCGGCCTTGTTGGCATTTTCGCTGGCCTTCTGAATGTTGGCGAGCGCCACGCGCACCTGCGCCGGATCGATGCCGTCGAGCACATTGTCGACCTTTGCCAGCGTGCCTTGCGTGCGCGTGGCGAAATCGTTGACCGAGCCGACCGCGGTATCGACGTTCTTGATCACTCCGTCGAGCTGTCCGCTGGTCTCCTTCAGATTGGCGGTGACGGCGTCCACATTGGCGACGATGCTCTTGATCTTGTCCTTGTCGACGGCATTGAGCAGGCCTTCGGCAGCCTTCAGCGTGCCGTCGAGCTTGCCGGAAACACCCTTCAGCTCATCCGACAGCGCGCTGACGGCGGTCAGGAACTTGTCGATGCCGTCGGCATTCCTGGCCAGCGCATCGGAAAATGTCTGGGCGTTCTTGACGGTCTGGGTCAGCGGCCCGCGCACATCCCTGGTGAACCCTTCTAGGTCGGAAAGCACCTTGTCGGCGCGGGTGAAGATGTTCTGCGCCGTCTGCAGCAGGTTGGTGACCGCTGACGGATTGGCGATGATCTCGGCCGTCCTGCCTTCCTTTGCCGCCTCATCCAGCAGGTTCGGTTCCTTGGGATCGGCGCCCTTCAATTCGATGTTGACCTGGCCGGCAAGGCTGGCGATGCCGATATCGGCCTGCGTCGATTTGGTGAGCGGCGTTGTCTGGTCGATCTCGGTCGTAGCAATGGCGGCATTCGGGTCATTGCGGTCGAAATAGACGCGCTTGACCACCCCGACCTTGACGCCGTTGAACAGCACCAGACTGCCGGGGCCGAGGCCGGAGGCCGAACCCTGAATGCGCACGCGCAGCTCCGCCGTCTCGCCGCGATCACCGATCTGGGCGGTCCAATAGACGAACCCGAACGCCGCCAGGATCGCAGCCAGGGTGAAAATGCCGACAATTACGTAGTTGGCTCTGGTTTCCATTGCCCCACTTATGTCTATGCGCGCGCGGCAAGATCAAGTTGCCGAGCGCGTTTTCCGCGGAAATAGGATTTGACCCACGGTTCTTCGCTTTTCAGCATGTCGTCGATCGTGCCTTCGACCAGGATTTTCTTGTTGCCGAGCACCGCCACGCGGTCGCAAGCGGCAAACAGCGTGTCGAGATCGTGCGTCACCATATAGACCGTCAGATCCATCGTATCGCGCAACTTCACCACCAATTCGTCGAATTCGGACGCGCTGATCGGGTCGAGGCCGGACGTCGGCTCGTCGAGGAAGACGATGTCGGGGTCGAGCGCCAGCGCCCGCGCCAGGGCGGCGCGCTTGATCATGCCGCCCGAAAGCTCCGAGGGAAATTTTTGCGCGGCGTCCGGCGGCAGGCCGACCAGTTCGATCTTGAGCAAGGCCAGCTCGTCCATCAGTTTCTTCGGCAGATCGAGATATTCGCGCATCGGCACCTGCACGTTTTCCTGCACGGTCAACGCCGAAAACAGGGCGCCGTGCTGGAAAAGCACGCCAAGGCGCATGTCGATGCGCAACCGCTCGATGTCGCTGGCCTTTTCGAGGTCGAGACCAAACAGCTTGATCGTGCCGGACTGCTTGTGCAGCAGGCCGAGAATCGTGCGCAGCAGCACCGATTTGCCGGCGCCCGAGGCGCCGACGAAACCGAGGATTTCGCCGCGCTTGATGTCGAGCGCCAGTTTGTCGAGGATCAGCTTGTCGTCCAGGGCAACGGTAATATCGCGCACCGACAGCACGATATCGTCTTCTTCCATTCCCTGCACAGCCTTGGTCGCCTTTGAGTTTCTGCGCATCATGTCAGAACTCGATCGATGCGTAGAAGATGGCAAAAAGGCCATCGAGGATGATGACAACGAAGATCGATTTCACAACCGAGGCGGTGACGTGCAGACCCAGCGATTCGGCGCTGCCGCCGACCTTCATGCCTTCTACGGAAGCAATGGTACCGATGATCATGGCCATGAACGGCGCCTTGATCAGCCCGGCGAAGATGGTGCTGATATCGATTGCCCCGCGCAGCCGGTCGATGAAGGCCGTCGGCGCAATACCGGAATAAAGCCAGGCGGCTAGGATGCCGCCGCCAAGAGCGGCAAAATTGGCGACGATGGTGAGACAGGGCAGCGCGATCACCAGCGCCACCAGGCGCGGAAACACCAGCACGCCGATCGGGTTGAGGCCGATGACCTTCAGCGCGTCGACCTCCTCGCGCATCTTCATCGAGCCGATCTCGGCGGTGATGGCGCTGCCGGAACGGCCGGCGATCATGATGGCGGTCATCAGCACGCCGAGCTCGCGCAGGATCAGCACGCCGACCAGATCGACAACGAAAATGTTGGCGCCGAAATAGTTGAGCTGGTAGGCGCCCTGCTGGGCGACGATGGCGCCGACGATCGCCGACATCAGCACCACCACGGGGATGGCGCCGACACCCATGCGATCGATCTGGTTGAAGATCGCCGCCGGATTGATGGCATGGCCGCGCCCGAGCTTCATCTGGGCGCCGCCGATGGTGGCGCCGAGGATGTTCATCGAGGCGAGGAAATCGTCGCGCATCTCATAGATGCGGCGGCCGACCGCCTCCAGCCCGCGGAGGATGATGTTGGGGCGCCGGACGCCGCGCGATTCGGGCTCGCGCCGGACAGCTTCGCCAACGGCGCCGAGCAGGATCGAGGCGACATCGCTTTGCCCCTGCATCTTGATCTCGACACCCTTCTTTTCGAAGACACTGACCAGGCGATCGATCAGCCAGGCTCCGGCGGTGTCCATCTTCTCGATGTGGGAAAGATCCAAAGCGAGCGTCTGGAAGCCTTTGCGCTGCTCGATCTTGCGCATCTCGGCGTCGATGAGCGCCACTGTCGTCGTAGTCCAGATGCCGGAGAAAGCGCAGCCGAGGACGCCGCCCTCCTCGCCGACCGCAACGCGGGGCTGGTGGTCGGCCTCCTTGGCGGCGTTGCCGCTTGCGTCGCGTTTGCCGATGGTCAACATGGCGTCCTGTTTAGCCTGACGGGTCGTACCTGTCGATTTGCCGACGACGCGTTGTCGCATAGCCGGAGCAGAAAATTATGGCGCGTGTCATTTCGGTTGAGGCCGAGCGTTTTCCCATTGCCGGCACCTTCACCATCTCGCGCGGGTCGAAGACCGAAGCCGAAGTCATTACCTGCACGATCAGCGATGGGGACAATCGCGGATGGGGCGAATGCGTCCCCTACAAGCGCTATGGCGAGACCATGGAGGGGGTTCGCGACGCCATCAAGGCCATGCGCCGGCAGATGGAAGGCGGCATCAGCCGCAAGGACCTGCTCGATGCGATGCCGGCGGGTGCTGCCCGCAACGCCATCGATTGCGCCTTGTGGGACCTGGAGGCGAAGATCAGCGGCGTTGCGGTCGCGGACGCCATCCACGCTGTGCCCTTGTCGGCGCTGGAGACGGCCTACACGCTGTCGCTGGGCGAGCCGGAGACAATGGCGGCGCAAGCCCGCGCCAATGCCGGACGGCCGCTGCTCAAGGTCAAGATCGGCGGCGACAACGACTTGGCCCGCATCCGCGCCGTGACCGAAGCGGCGCCCGACAGCCGCATCATCCTCGACGCCAATGAAGGCTGGACCGATGCCAACATCATCGAGAATCTCGCTTTCGCCGCCGAACATGGGATAGCCCTGATCGAACAGCCGCTTCCCGCTGGCCATGATGCCATCCTGCGCCACATCGCGCATCCGGTGCCGATCTGCGCAGACGAAAGCCTCCACGAGGCGAAGGACCTCAAAGCGCTTGTCGGCCTCTATGACGCCGTCAACATCAAGCTCGACAAATCCGGCGGCCTGACCGCCGCCCTTACCCTTCGCGACCGCGCCCGGGAGCTGGGATTCGGCGTGATGGTCGGCTGCATGGTCGGCACGTCGCTGGCGATGGCGCCGGCAGTGCTTTTGGCGCAAGGCGCCGACTTCGTCGACCTCGACGGTCCGCTGCTGCTTGCCCGCGACCGCCAGCCCGGCCTCGTGTACCAGGGGTCGCTGGTGTTACCGCCTGACAGGATGCTGTGGGGCTGAACGCGCGGCTAGCCCGATCAGTGCCAGGCCGATGATGGCGATCGGGATCATCGCCAGGAAGCCGTCGACGCCGTAGCGCTCATAAAGCGGGCCGGACGCCAGCGTCACCGCCGCCATGAAGAAGCCGTTGAAGAAATAGGCAATGCCTTGCGCCGCACCCGTGCGTTCTTCCGAAACCGTTTCGCCGATCATCTTCTGCAGGCCGATCAACACCATCGCCACCGACACCGAATGCAGGGTCTGGACGCCGAAGAAACCGGCAACGCCAAGCCCGAGTGGCCAGATCAACGGAAAGGCGATCCAGCGCACGATGGAGCCGACGCCGGCGATCAGCATCACCTTGACGACTGAGACGGAGGCAAAAATACGGTTGAAAAACACGAACATGCAGACCTCGGCCACCACGCCCCAGGCCCACAGCAGGCCAACGACGGAATCGCTGATGCCGACCGATTTCCAGTAGATTGAGACAAAGCCGTAGAGGAAGGCATGGCTGGCGGTGATGATGCCGACGCCGAGGGTGAAATACAGGAAATACGGATTGAGAAGGCTCGGCGCCTGATGCTGGATGTCGGCGGCAGATAGCGGCGAAGCCCGGCGCGGGCGGCCAAGCCGCGGCGCCAGCAATCCGGCGACGAGCGCGGCAGACAATGCCGCAAAGATGATTACCGGCACGGCCTGCGGGCTCGTCCAGGCGAGGATAAAGCCGCCTGCGACATTGGCGCAGAGATAGGATATCGAGCCCCATTTGCGCATCGCGGTGTAGTTCGAGCCAAAGCGGCGCACACCCGACAGCGCGAGCGAATCGGCGATCGGCGAATGCGGCGTCCACACCACCGTCAGCGCCAGCGATACGGCAAGCACCATGGCGTAGGTCGGGTTGAGGAAATAGCCGGCGGAAAGCACCATCGTCGCGGCCACCAGCGCAATATAGACATCCGCCCTGTCCTTCGCCCGGTCGGCCAGCGCCGTCAGCAGGGGTGTTGTCACCACGCGCAGGAACATCGGCGCCGCCAGGATGATGGCGATCTGCTCGGCGTGGAAACCCTGGGCATGCAGCCACAGCGGGAAATAAGGCACATGCGTTCCCAGCGACACGAATAATGTCGCGAAGATCAGACTCATGCGCAGTTCGAAATGGCGCGGCTTGACGAGTTGTTCGGGCGAGAGCGGCGGCAGCGACATGAATCGATCCAATTACGCTGCACAAAGGGCTGCAACGCAGATCGATCCCTTAACATGCGCGAAAGCGGTCCGAAACTGCCTGGACCAGTCGATTAACAGGAGGGTTATGCCGCTTCGACGACCCTGTCTTCGATGAGCAGCGGGATGAACGGCTCGTCCGGTGCTTCGGGCAGCACCAGCGCCCAGTGGATGATCTCCATCTTGCCGTCGAAATGTTCGACCACCGCCGTGCAGCTCTCCACCCAGTCGCCGGTGTTGATGTACTGCACATTCTCATAAGTCTCGATCGCGGCGTGATGGATGTGGCCGCAGATGACGCCGTCGACATGCGAGCGGCGGGCCTCCTCGGTCAGCACCGTCTGAAACGAGCCGATGAAGTTGACCGCCTTCTTGACTTTGACCTTGGCCCAGGACGAGAACGACCAGTAGGGAAGGCCGAGCATATGGCGGAGCCTCGTCACCACGCGGTTGACCACCATCGCGGCGTCATAGGCGTAGTCGCCGAGGTAGGCCAGCCAGCGTGCATTGTGGACGACGGTATCGAACTGGTCGCCGTGGATGACCAGCAGGCGCCTGCCATCAGCGGTTTCGTGGATGGCGCGGTCGGCAACGACGATGCCGCCGAAATGCACGCCTTGGAACTGACGCGCGAATTCGTCGTGATTACCGGCGATATAGGTGATCGAGGTGCCCTTGCGCGCCTTGCGCAGCAGTTTCTGGACGACGTCATTGTGGCTCTGCGGCCAATGCCAGCTGCGCCGCAGCCGCCAGCCGTCGACGATATCACCGACGAGATAGATGATATCGGCGTCGTGATACCGCAGGAAATCGATCAGGAACTCGGCTTTGGCCGCCTTCGATCCGAGATGCAGGTCGGATATGAACATGCTGCGGAAAGTGCGGGTTTCTGTACCGGACATCAGATCGTCACCGTTGCTTTCGCGCAGGCTATGCCCCGATTCATGCAACAACCGTATGACGGTTGCGATTGGGCCAGCCAAAGGGCTAGCGTGCCGCGCCATTCACAGGAGAAAATCGTCATGGATCTCGGCATCAAGGGCAAGAAAGCCATCGTCTGCGCATCGAGCAAAGGGCTGGGCCGCGGCTGCGCCATGGCGCTGGCCGAGGCCGGCTGCGATCTCGTTGTCAACGGCCGCAATGCCGAGCTGCTGGCAAAAACCGCAGCCGAACTGCGCGAACGCTACGGCGTGAAGGTGACCGAGATCGTCGGCGACGTCTCGAAACCCGAGGTGCAGAAGGCAATCCTGGCCGCCTGCCCCGACCCGGATATCCTGGTCAACAACAATGGCGGCCCGCCCTTGCGCGATCTCCGCGAACTCGACCGCGCAAAGATCCTCGAAGGCGTGACGCAGAACATGGTGACGCCGATCGAACTGGTGCAGGCCGTCATCGACGGCATGGCCAACCGCGGCTTCGGCCGCATCGTCAACATCACCTCGCTGTCGGTCTACGTCCCGATTCCCGGCCTCGATCTGTCGTCCGGCGCGCGCGCCGGCCTGACCTCGTTCCTGGCCGGCGTGGCGCGCACGGTGATCGACCGCAACGTCACCATCAACAGTCTGCTGCCGGGCAAGCTCGACACCGACCGGCTGCGCGGCCCGCATGAGGCCGGCACGATGGAAGACCCGGCAGCGGCCGCAGCGCGCAAGACCCGCATCAGCGCCGACGTTCCGGCCAAGCGACTCGGCACGCCGGAAGAGTTCGGCCAGATCTGCGCCTTTCTGTGCTCGGTCCATGCCGGTTATCTCACCGGCCAGAACATCCCGGTCGATGGCGGCCTCTATGTCAGCGCGTTCTGAAGGGCTCAGTGCATCGTTAGCAGGATTTCCGCGCAACCGTTTGAAATGATTCGGTCTTTTCGGCCCCGGTTGTTTTAGCCGCCCTTGCGTTATTTGGCGTCGCGAAAAACCATTCTTGCGTGCTAAAAGGCTGCAAAGCAGGTTTGAGGGAGCGGCCGCATGGAAGGCGAGAACAAGAAAACGGCACGTTCGGACCTCGACGAAGCCGCCCTCTACTTCCACAAGCATCCAAGGCCGGGAAAGCTCGAGATTCAGGCAACCAAGCCGCTCGGCAACCAGCGCGATCTGGCGCTGGCCTATTCGCCGGGTGTTGCCGCGCCCTGCCTCGAAATCCGCGACAATCCGGCAACCGCGGCCGATTATACAGCGCGCGCCAATCTGGTCGGCGTCGTCTCCAACGGCTCGGCCGTGCTCGGGCTCGGCAATATCGGCCCGCTCGCCTCCAAGCCGGTGATGGAAGGCAAGGCGGTGCTGTTCAAGAAATTCGCCGGCATCGACGTCTTCGACATCGAGATCGACGCGCCGGGCATAGAGCGCATGGTCGAGACGATCTCGGCGCTGGAGCCGACATTCGGCGGCATCAATCTCGAGGACATCAAGGCGCCCGAATGCTTCGAGGTCGAGGCGCAGTTGAAGGCCCGCATGGGCATTCCCGTCTTCCATGACGACCAGCATGGCACCGCCATCATCGTCGCCGCCGCCGTGCTCAACGGGCTGGAATTCGCCGGCAAGACCATTTCCGACATCAAGATCGTCACCTCAGGCGCCGGTGCGGCAGCGCTCGCCTGCCTCAACCTGTTGGTCTCGCTTGGCGCCAAGGTAGAGAACATCTGGGTCACCGACCGCTTCGGCGTCGCCTACAAGGGCCGCACCGACGAGATGGATCGTTGGAAAGACCCCTATGTGAAGGACACCGAGGCGCGCACGCTGGCCGATGTGATCCCTGGCGCCGACGTTTTTCTCGGCCTGTCGGCCGCCGGCGTGCTGAAGCCGGAATTGCTTGATCATATGGCGCCTAAGCCGTTGATCCTGGCGCTGGCCAACCCCAATCCCGAGATCATGCCGGAGGTCGCGCGCGCCGCTCGTCCCGACGCGATGATCTGCACCGGCCGTTCCGATTTCCCCAATCAGGTCAACAACGTGCTTTGTTTTCCTTACATCTTCCGCGGTGCGCTGGATTGCGGCGCCAGCGCCATCAACGAGGAGATGAAGATGGCCGCGGTCCGGGCGATCGCCGCGCTTGCCCGCGAAGAACCATCCGACGTCGCCGCCCGCGCCTATTCCGGCGAGACGCCGATCTTCGGACCCGACTTCCTTATCCCCTCGCCCTTCGATCCCCGCCTGATCCTGCGCATCGCGCCGGCGGTGGCCAAGGCTGCCTGCGACACCGGCGTCGCGACCCGGCCGATCACCGACTTCGCCGCCTATATCGACCAGCTCAACCGCTTCGTCTTCCGCTCCGGCCTGGTGATGAAGCCGGTGTTTTCGTCGGCCAAGGCGTCGACCGCCAAGCGCGTCATCTATGCCGACGGCGAGGACGAGCGCGTGCTGCGCGCAGCCCAGGTGGTGCTGGAGGAAGGCATTGCCGAGCCGATCCTGATCGGCCGCCCGCATGTCATCGAGGTCAGGCTGAAGCGCTACGGCCTGCGTATCAAGCCGGGCGTAGATTTCGGCCTGATCAACCCGGAAGACGATCCGCGCTACCGCCATTATGTCGACCTGTTGATCGAGCTTGCCGGCCGGCGCGGCGTGACGACGGAGGCCGCGCGCACCATGGTGCGCACCGACAATACGGTGATTGCGGCACTGGCGCTGAAGCGCGGCGATGCCGACGCCATGATCTGCGGCCTCGAGGGTCGTTTCGAGCGGCATCTGCGCAATGTGACGCTGGTCATCGGACCACGCGCGGGCGTCAAGGACCGCGACCTGTCGACGCTGTCGATGCTGATCTCGCAACGCGGCATCATCTTCCTCACCGACACCCATGTCTCGGTCGACCCCACGGCCGAGGAGATCGCCGAAATGACCATATTGGCGGCGGAGGAAATCCAGCGCTTCGGCATCGAGCCGAAGGCGGCGCTGCTGTCGCATTCGGATTTCGGCTCGCGCGATTCTCCCAGCGCGCTGAAGATGCGGCAGGCAGCGGCGATCCTGGCGCGCGTTGCGCCCGACCTGCAATGCGACGGCGAGATGCATGCCGATTCAGCCCTGTCGGAGCATCTGCGCCAGCGCGTCTATCCGCATTCGCGGCTGAAGGGCGAAGCCAATCTCCTGGTGTTCCCCAACCTCGACTCCGCCAACATCACGCTGACCGCGCTGCGCACGATGATGGACGCGCTGCATGTCGGGCCGATCCTGCTTGGCACCGACAAGCCGGCGCATATTTTGACGCCGTCGGTGACGTCGCGCGGCGTCGTCAACATGACGGCGCTGGCAGTGGTCGAGGCGGCGCACAAGGCGCAGGCGGTGGTTCATTTCAACTGACGCCGTCAGGCAGGCACGAAACGGTAATGCCCGGTCTGCTTGAAGGCAAACAGCGTGTCCTCCTCGCGGGCGCCCGACCCGATATTGTGGATGACCAGCGCTCGTTCCGGAACGTCCGCCGAGCGTTCGGATGAGACGATGACGATGTGCGGCAGGTTGCCGGGCAGCATCTGGGTGACGACATCGCCCGGCTGAAAGTCGGGAGGATACTCGCTGGCGGGCAAGGAAACTCCCTTGCGCCCGAAAAAAGCGGCAAGATTGCCGACCCGTCGGTGGTCGATGTTTCGATCGGTCGCTTCAGACCCCAGGTCTTGGGATAGGCGGCGAAATTGGCCGCCATATCCTCATGCACCAGCTTCTGCAGGTCGAGCTCGAAGGCGCGGCGATAGGCGCGCACTATGACGTCCGTGCACACGCCTCGATCCGGCGCGACATCGCCGCCGGGATAGTCGAGGCGGACATAGGCCGGGTCGTAGAAGGTGGTGACGCCGATCTGCTCACGCGCGGCTTCGACCAATTTGCTGCGCCAGTCCGGAGCGGCTGGATTTCCCTGCGCCCGGGCGGCGGGCGCCGCCAGGCACAACAGACCGAACTGCAGCGCAGTTCGGCGGCTAATCGCGATCATGCCAGCTCCCCGGGGCATTGCTGGATCGTGGGATATTCCGGGGCGATTGCGCCTTTTTCATGCAGCGGTGAGACCGCACAGTTGCCGCCCTATCCAAACGCCTCCTGCAACGCGTCTATGGGCTAAGACCATCTTTGGTTGTAGATTGAGGGAACGGTTAACTGCGAATCCGGTAGACAGGCAGGCAAGCGGGGTTTCGGGCAATGACGGGCGGACGATGGAGGCTGAAGCATCTGGCTGCGCTGCTCGGCGCGCTTGTGCTTTCGGCCGTCGCCACCACTGAACCGCAGGCCGCCTCCCGCGTTTGCCGCCAACTGGAAGCCGAGCTTGCTTCTTCATCGAATGGCGGCGGCAATTCCAGCATGGTGCGGAAGTATGACAAGGCCATCTCCCGCCAGTTCGAACAGCTATCAAAGGTGCGCGGTCGTGCGAGCGATGCGAATTGCGGGTTTTCGCTGTTTTCGCGCAATGTCAGCCAATGTGCTGCGCTGAACAGCAGCATCGATCGCATGAACGCCAATCTCGATGCGTTGCAAGCCAAGCGCGCGCAGCTTGCCGGCGGCGGCTCGCGGCGCGACCGCGGCCGCATCCTGGCCGCGCTCGACGCCAATGGCTGCCGTGACGAGCCCGCGCCGCGCCGGGAGCCGCTGCAGGAAGCCAGCCGCGAACCCGACGACGGCAATCTGTTCGACCAGCTTTTCGGCGGCAACCGGCAGATCGACACGCTCGATCAGCCCGATGATCCCGGCGAGGAGCGCAATGTGCGCCGGGTGCTCAATCAGCCCGGCGTGCCGGATTTCCCGACGGTCGGCGGCGAGTTCCATACGAGCTGCGTGCGCACCTGCGACGGCTATTTCTTCCCGATGTCGAACTCGGCTTCGCTCGGCGATTTCGAGCGCGACCAGAAGAACTGCGAATCGAGCTGCCCCGGCACCGAAATGCAGGTGTTCTATTCGCGCGGCATGGAAGACGATTCGGCCAACATGACGTCGTCGGCGACCGGCAGGCCCTACAGCGAGTTGCCGACCGCCTATCTCTACAAACAGCCCAACATGTCGCGGCCGCTGGCTTGTGGCTGCAATGCGCAGGCCGGAAATTTCGAGATCATCGGCGGCAACCCGCTACCGCCCGAGCAATCGCAGCCTGATACCGAGACAACGCCATTCATTCCGGTGCCGGCGGCCAAACCCGATCCGGGCGCGGATCCGGAGACGCTGGCGAACGTACAAGGCGGGCTCGACCGCGCCGCCATCAAGCGCCTTGCCGTCAAGCCGGTGGTGTCGCCGGTGTCGCCGGTGTCGCTGATCCCGCCGGACCAGCGCAAGGTCAGGGTCGTCGGGCCAGCGTTCCTTCCCGACCCAGCAGCGGCAATAGATCTGCAAGCTCCGGCCCGGAAGCAAGTCCGGTAAGCGCCAGTCTCAGCGGCATGAACAGCGCCTTGCCCTTGCGGCCGCTGGCTTCCCTGATCCTGGCCGTCCAGTCTTTCCAGACCGTGCCGGTCCACGGCTCTTCCGGCAGCAGGTCGAAGGCCTGCTGCAGGAAGTCGCGATCCTCGTCGGAAAATTCCGGCGCCGGCTGCGGGCCGTCGGCAAGGATACGCCACCAGCCGACCGCGTCGCTCAGCCGGTCGAGATTGCCGCGCACCGCCAGCCAGAACGGCTCGGCCTTGTCGCCGGAGATGCCGAGCACGATCAGCCGGTCCCGCGCCTCGGAAAAAGGCATGTGGTGCATGAGCGCACGATTGAGCACGAACAGCTCGTCCGGGTCGAATTTGGCCGCCGATTTCGACGTGGCGGCGGGATCGAAGCGCGCGGCCAGTGCCGGCATGTCATGCACCGCCGCGACATTTTCCGAGGTGCCGACAAGGACGGCCAGCGAGGCAACCGCCATTGGCTCGATGCCCTCCTCGCGCAAGCTCTCGATCGACAGCGCACCGCTGCGCTTCGACAGGCCCTCGCCCGAGGCCGTGGTCAAGAGATTGTGGTGGCCGAAGACAGGCGGCTCGGCGCCTAGCGCCTTGAACAGCGCGATCTGCACGCCGGTGTTGGTGACGTGGTCGTCGCCGCGGATAACATGAGTGACCCCCATCTCGATGTCGTCGACGACCGATGGCAGCGTGTAGAGATAAGTGCCGTCCTCGCGCCGCAGCACCGGATCGGACAGTGAGGCCAGATCGACGGTTTCCTCGCCGCGCACCAGATCGTTCCAGTGGATTTCGGTGCGCTCGGGCTGCAGCGGATCGCTGGTGAAGTTCGGCAGCAGGAAGCGCCAGTGCGGCCGGCGCCCGTCCGACCGGTATTCGGCGATCTGCTGCTGCGAAAGCGCCAGCGCCTCGCGGCCATAGACCGGCGGCAGGCCGCGCGTGCGGCGCACCTTGCGGCGCAGGTCGAGTTCTTCGGGGGTTTCGTAGCAGGGATAGACAACGCCGGCCCTTTGCAGCCGCTCCACTGCCGCGTCGTAAGTTTCGAAGCGCCGCGACTGGTATTCGGTGGCATCGGGGAAAATCCCCAGCCAGTGCAGGTCGTAGAGGATGGCGTCGGAAAATTCCTGCCTCGAGCGGGCAATGTCTGTGTCGTCGAAGCGCTGGATGAAACGGCCCTTGTTGTTCATGGCAAACAGCCAGTTGAACAAGGCGGTGCGGGCATTGCCGATATGAATGCGGCCGGTTGGTGAGGGGGCAAAACGGACGGTAACTGTCATGGGCGGGGCGTAACGGATGCTCTTGGAATTGACAAGACGCGCCCCCGCGCGAGGCCAAAGACATAATGCACGCCAGCTAAAATGAAAAGGCTGTGAGCCAGAATCCGGCCGGGCCTGCCTGGGTGAACCGCTCACCAGCGGTCCACGCCGGCAGAATCGGGCTTTCCTCAGCCGCTTTTTGTCCCCGTTATCCACATATGTGACACACAAGATGTTGGGGTCACAAAAGCTACGCAAACGAATCCTTGACGACGCAAACCGAGTCGCCTTTTATGTGCCATGTGCTCTTGTTGAGGGCGCGACCGGAGAGTTTCGAGCCCGGTCATTTCCCCGGATTTTGTGCGTTTTGGCCATGATTTCCGCCTGTTTACGAGGCTGGCGGAAGCGTTGGATCGTGGGGGCTTCGGGAGCGAAAAGGGAGATTTGTCGGACTGGAATAAATTGTCTGTTAACACTATATTTAGTGTTTGCAGGCAGGTTCGACGCTAGATAGTGTGAATTTCCCTCGGTCGAGGGAATCGAGGAAAAATTCAGTTTTGAGGGACCCGCAGGGTTCGGCGCAGAGTTGGAACAGCGGCTTCGTAAGAAGCTCGACCGGCAAGGCGACGAAGACTGCCACAAGGAGAGCCGGTGTTTTCGAACGCCGGCAGACGGCGGACATGCGCGTTTCGCATTGGGGGCAGAAATCCCCGAGGAAAAGCGCTATATATAGACAAAAGGGACCGGACCAATGCGCATCGAGCGTCGTTTCACCAAGCCAGGCCAATCAGCTTACGCGGAGATCGAATTCCGCAAGGCGCTTTCGGAGATCAAGAATCCGGACGGCTCGGTGGTGTTCCGCTTGGACAATATCGATGTGCCGGCGCAGTTCTCGCAGGTTGCCGCCGACATCCTGGCGCAGAAGTATTTCCGCAAGGCCGGCGTGCCCGCGCGCCTGAAGAAGGTCGAGGAGAACGACGTCCCCTCCTTCCTGTGGCGCTCCGTCGCCGACGAGGCCGAGCTTGCCAAGCTGCCGGAAGCCGAGCGCTACGGTTCCGAAATCGACGCCCGCCAGGTCTTCGACCGGCTGGCCGGCACCTGGACCTATTGGGGCTACAAGGGCGGCTACTTCAAGTCGGAAGAAGACGCCAGCGCCTTCCGCGACGAACTCGCCTATATGCTCGCCACCCAGCGCGTTGCGCCGAACTCGCCGCAATGGTTCAATACCGGCCTGCACTGGGCCTACGGCATCGATGGCCCGAGCCAGGGCCACTATTATGTCGACCCGTTCACCGGCAAGCTGACCAAGTCGAAGTCCTCCTACGAGCATCCGCAGCCGCATGCCTGCTTCATCCAGGGCGTGCAGGACGATCTCGTCAACGAAGGCGGCATCATGGACCTGTGGGTGCGTGAAGCGCGTCTGTTCAAATATGGCTCGGGCACCGGCTCCAATTTCTCGATGCTGCGCGGCGAAGGCGAAAAGCTGTCGGGCGGCGGCCGTTCGTCCGGCCTGATGAGCTTCCTCAAGATCGGCGACCGCGCGGCGGGCGCCATCAAGTCGGGCGGCACCACGCGTCGTGCGGCCAAGATGGTCATTGTCGACGCCGACCATCCCGATATCGAGGAATTCATCGACTGGAAGGTCAATGAAGAGCAGAAGGTGGCGTCGCTGGTCACCGGCTCCAAGATCGTGAAAAAACATCTCGAAGCGATCATGAAGGCCTGCATCAACTGCGAAGGCCATGATGACGACTGCTTCGACCCGGCGCTCAACTCTGCGCTGAAGCGCGAGATCAAGGCGGCCAAGAAGTCGGCGGTGCCGGAGAACTACATCTACCGCGTCATCCAGTTCGCCAAGCAGGGCTACACCGCGATGTCGTTCAAGACCTACGACACCGACTGGGATTCCGACGCCTACCTCACCGTTTCCGGCCAGAACTCCAACAATTCGGTGTCGCTGAAGGACAACTTCCTGCGCGCCGTCGAGGACGACGCCGACTGGCATCTGACCGCCCGCAAGGACGGCAAGGTGCTGAAGACGCTGAAGGCACGCGACCTCTGGGAAAAGATCGGCTACGCCGCCTGGGCTTCGGCCGATCCGGGCCTGCATTTCAACACGACGATGAACGACTGGCACACCTGCGCTTCGGCTGGTGCGATCCGGGCCTCCAATCCGTGCTCGGAATACATGTTCCTCGACGACACGGCCTGCAACCTGGCCTCGATCAACCTGCTGCCCTACCGCAATGCCGACGGCACGATCGACATCGCCGCCTACGAGCACACGGTGCGGCTGTGGACAGTCGTCCTCGAAATCTCGGTGATGATGGCGCAGTTCCCGTCGAAGGAGATCGCCAAGCAGTCCTACGAATACCGCACGCTTGGCCTCGGCTATGCCAACATTGGCGGCCTCTTGATGACGTCCGGCATTCCCTATGATTCCGACGAGGGCCGCGCCATCTGCGCAGCGCTGACCGCCATCATGACCGGCGTCGCCTATGCCACCTCGGCCGAGATGGCCGGCGAGCTCGGCGCCTTCGCCGATTACGACCGCAATGCGCAGAACATGCTGCGCGTCATGCGCAACCATCGCCGTGCCGCCTATGGCGAGAAACAGGGCTACGAGAAGCTCGCCGTCAATCCGGTGCCGCTGGTCGCGTCCGACCTGAAGCAGCAGGAATTGGCCACGCACGCCAAGGCTGCCTGGGACCGCGCCATCGAACTCGGCGAAGAGCATGGCTACCGCAATGCGCAGGCGACCGTGATTGCGCCGACCGGCACGATCGGCCTGGTTATGGATTGCGATACCACCGGCATCGAGCCCGACTTCGCGCTGGTGAAGTTCAAGAAGCTTGCCGGCGGCGGCTATTTCAAGATCATCAACCGCGCCGTGCCGGAAGCGCTGCGCACACTGGGTTACTCAGAAAGCCAGATCGCCGAGATCGAGGCCTATGCGGTCGGTCACGGCAACATGAACCAGGCGCCGGCGGTCAACCCCGGCTCGCTCAAGGCGAAGGGCTTCACCGACGACAAGATCGCGGCGCTCAATGCAGCACTGAAGTCGGCCTTCGACATCAAGTTCGTCTTCAACCAGTGGACGCTCGGCGCCGACTGGGTGAAGGAGACGTTCGGCTTCACCGATGAGCAGCTCAACGACTTCTCGTTCGAGATGCTGCCGGCGCTCGGCTTCTCCAGGAAGGACATCGAAGCCGCCAACATCCATGTCTGCGGTGCGATGACGCTGGAAGGCGCGCCCTTCCTCAAGGCCCAGCATCTCGCGGTGTTCGACTGCGCCAGCCCGTGCGGCAAGATCGGCAAGCGCTCGCTGTCCATCAACAGCCACATCCAGATGATGGCTGCGGCACAGCCTTTCATCTCCGGCGCCATCTCCAAGACCATCAACATGCCCAACGATGCGACGGTGGAAGACGCCAAGGGCGCCTACATGCTGTCGTGGAAGCTGGCGCTGAAGGCCAACGCGCTCTATCGCGACGGCTCGAAGCTGTCGCAGCCGCTCAATTCGTCGCTGCTCGCCGACAGCGAGGACGACGAGGACGATGTGGTCGAGCAGTTGATCGCGGCGCCCGCTTCACAGCGTGCCGTGCAGGTCACCGAGAAGATCGTCGAGCGCGTCATCGAACGCCTCTACCGCGATCGTGAAAAACTGCCGAATCGCCGCAAGGGCTACACCCAGAAGGCAGTCGTCGGCGGCCACAAGGTCTACCTGCGCACGGGCGAATTCGACGACGGCCGCATCGGCGAGATCTTCATCGACATGCACAAAGAAGGCGCCGCTTTCCGAGCGATGATGAACAACTTCGCCATCGCCATCTCGCTTGGCTTGCAATACGGCGTGCCGCTCGAGGAATTTGTCGAGGCCTTCACCTTCACCAAATTCGAGCCGGCCGGCATGGTGCAGGGCAACGACGCGATCAAGAATGCGACGTCGATCCTCGACTACGTGTTCCGCGAACTCGCCGTGTCCTACCTCGGCCGCCACGACCTCGCCCATGTCGACCAGTCGGATTTCGACAAGACGGCGCTCGGACGCGGCATCAACGAAGGCAAGGCGACGCCGTTCTCGAAGGGCCTTACCCGCGGCGCCTCGCCGGTCAAGTTGGTGTCTGGCCTAGGTGGCGAACCCAAGGGTTTTGCCGGATCACCTGCCGCGGCCCCTGCCCGGGTCACCCCAACTGCGTTCTCAGGCTCCAACGTGTTGGCGCTTAAACCAGCAAGCGACGAAGCCATCGCCTACAAGCGCGACTATGAGGAGCGAGCCAAGGAATTGGTCGAAGATATTGTTTCCGAGGAGGCTGCCGACCCCACCGGGTTGTTCACCGACGAAGCAGCGAAAGAAGCGGCCGAGGCAAAGGCGCTTGCCTCCACACGGCGGCAGCAATCCTTGATGCAAGGCTACACCGGCAACGAATGCTCGGAATGCCACAACTTCACCATGGTGCGGAACGGCACCTGCGAGAAGTGCGATACTTGTGGATCGACGAGCGGGTGCAGCTGAGAACTCATGCCGCCTCGGCTTACAGTCCGCGAAGTCATTCGCCTGCTGGAGACCGACGGTTGGTATCTGGTTGCAACCAAGGGCAGCCATCGCCAATATAAGCACAAAACCAAAGCCGGCCGCGTCACCGTGGCCGGCAAACCGTCTGAAGAGGTTGCGCCAGGAACACTGAACAGCATCCTCAAGCAGTCCGGTTTGAAGGAGTGATTGTATGCGTTACGCGGTGGTGATTGAAAAAGCAGGCAACAATTTCTCTGCCTATGTGCCGGACCTACCCGGCTGCATCGCAACTGGTGCTACCGTGCCAGAAGTAGAAATCGAAATTCGCGACGCTATACGCTTTCACATCGAGGGCTTGCGCGCCGATGGGCTGGAGGTGCCCAAAGGAATCAGTCTCGCTGAATATGTAGAGGCATAAGCGGTAGCCTTCAGGACAACATCCTATCCCGGCACCCGCAGCGTCTGCTCGTCAAACAACGGCTCGTCCTGCCCCGCACGCACAAACAGCACCTTCCGCCCCTCACCCGCCGGCACCTCGAAATACTGGATGCCGTCAGGCATTTCACCCCAGTCACCGCAGGGCGGTTCGGGGACCTCATCATTGGCGAGCGCCTTCAGCTCTTTCGCATAGGCAGCATCGGGGCTGAATGTGTAGCGTTTGACGCCGGCGGGCACGGTGCCTTCGGTGTAGGGCGAGAGCACGCAGCGGGCGCTGATGGCCTTGTCGGTCTTTTCCAGCAACAAGCGCAACACCGCGGCCTCGGCGGTTTCGCCTGATTTGATGTCGAACACCTCGACCAGCGGATCGGGCGCGCCGCCATCGCTGTATTTGATGGCGAGAGCGTTGCCGACGAATTCGAAATGGATCTGGCGGAAGCCGAAATCGCAGCGCTGCGCCCAGGCGGCCAGCCCGATCGTCTTGTCGGCCAGCTTTTCCCAGACGCATTTGTCGATCGGCGGGCGCGATGGCGCCGGCTCGTCCGCCCGCGCTGCGGCTGATATCGTCGCCGAGGCAAACAGCGTGCATATCCAGACAATCGGTCTCATGGCGCTATTCATCGCTGCATCCTGTCAATGTGAAGGCGTCCCACGCCGAGCCGTCCGGATTGGCATTGGCGAAATCGGCAAATTCGGTGAAGCCCGCGCCGAAATCGGGCAGCAACAGCCCTTTCGGCGCCGGTGTCGCTTCGCGTGAATTCAGCTGCTCGGCTCCGCCTCCGGTCAAGGCATAGACCTGGCCCATCCATATCCGGCACATCCCGCTGCCATCCTCCAGCCCCGCTTCGCGGTCGTCGTCGGTGCAGGCGTGGCGGATGGTGCCGAGCGGAAACGAATTTTTTGCCATTGGTCCAGGTGATGTCGGCCGGCAAGCGCGTCTCGGTGTTGGGCACGGTCACCGAAAACACTTCGGCCGTCAGTGCCGCCGGCTCATTGTCGAGCGGCCGGAATTGCAACACCGCACCCGAACGCGGCTCGCGATAGGTGGCGTGGCTGAGCAGACATTCCTTTGCGCTCGCTGCCTGCACGGCGCCGAGCAGAGCCAGGCAAACGACGGCCAGCCTGCGGACGATCATTGGATGTCTTGTCATGAAAGTGGCGCCTCAGATAAAACCGACCAGCCAAGCCGCGCCGCCCAAAAACGCGGCCGAACAGACCCACAGCAGCCAAAGCCCGCGCACCCTGCATTCGAGCACTGCCGAGGCGGGGTTGGCTGGGTCGTAATGCACGTCGACCTTGCCGCCCTCGGCATAGCTGCGCGCCTGGCCGCTGACGAGGCCGGGCATTGAAGCGGTGACCGTGGCGCCGAAGGTGACGCGGTCTGAGGTGTAGTGCTGGCCTGCGACGCCGTAGCTGTACACGATGCGGGATTTGAAGACGGTGCTCCAGCGTCGATGGCTGCCGTAGTTTCGCAGCGTCTGCAGGCCCGAGGAGTCAATGCGGCCGGGGGCGACCGGCCATTTTGCCGCCTGCTCGGCAAGCGACTTCTGGACGAAGGCCATGCGCAGGATCATCAGGCCCATGAACAGCAGCAGCGCTCCGGCGCCGAGGTTCTGCGGCTTGGGCAGGTGCGGCCGGATCGCCTCCAGCACGCCACCGAGCGAAAACACCAACACCACCGTGCCGATCACCAGCCCGGCCGAGAGCTTGACCATGAACTTGAAGGCGCCGTCCGGCAGGGTGCGTTCGATCACGGCCTTGCCCGGATCGGCCGGATTGTAGAAGACGGTCACTTCAGCGCCGGTGGGAAACTGCGCCAAGGTTTCGGTGACTTCGAAATTCCCCAGATTCTCCTTCACGCTGTAGCGCGAGCTTTGAAATTTCTTTTTACCGACCTTGTATTCGAAGGTGACCGCCGGAAAATTGCGCATCTCGGTGGTGTCGCTGCTGTCCGAGCCGACGCCCGACCTTCTGACTTCGCGCGCCTCGACGCGCGACGAGATGATCTTGCCCGGCGCCGGCAGCCAGTGGCTCATCGCCTGCACCTCGCGCCACTTGACGAAGGTGATGAACGACAGACCGCCCGCGATCGCGCAGGCAAATCCGACAATCAGAAATTTGAGCTCTACGTCCACCGCGTCCCCCAGGAGTGCCGGAAGCTGCAAATAGATAGCACGGCGAAGGCAATGTCTTGATTATTCGCAAAGGACGAACCGCCCTTCCTCGGGTATCGAAGCCCCCTCAACTTTGTTAAGAGTCGCCCAAACTGTTAGGAGCCATGAGACCAGGATGACAGCACTGCGCGTTCTCTCGGATGCCTTCATTCCGGAACTCCCGAACCACTACAAAGGCAAGGTCCGCGAGAATTACGATCTGCCGGATGGCCGCCGCATCATCATCGCCACCGACCGGCTGAGCGCCTTCGATGTGATCCTGACCGCAATACCGCTCAAGGGAGAGCTGCTGACGCAGACGGCGCGCTACTGGTTCGAGGAAACGGCGGACATCTGCCCCAACCATGTGCTCGATTATCCCGACCCCAATGTCGTCGTCGGCACCAGGCTCGACATTCTGCCGGTGGAAATCGTCGTTCGCGACTATCTCGCCGGCACCACCAGCACTTCGGTGCTGACGAAATACAAGGACGGCGAACGCGATATGTACGGCATCCGCCTGCCGGACGGACTGCGCGACAATGAGAAGCTGCCGCAAGCCATCATCACGCCGACCAGCAAGGCGCTCGATGGCGGTCACGACGAGCCCTTGACGCGCGATGAGATCCTGACGCGCGGCCTGTTATCGGAAGAGCAATGGGACACCGTCTCGCGCTATGCGCTGGCGCTGTTTGCGCGCGGCAAGGCGCTGGCCGCCAAACGCGGCCTGATCCTGGTCGACACCAAATATGAGTTCGGCACGGACAAGGATGGCGCCATCATCCTTGCCGATGAAATCCATACGCCCGACTCAAGCCGCTACTGGCTTGCGGCAAGCTATGAAGAGCGTTTCAAGGCAGGCGAGCGGCCGCAAAGCTTCGACAAGGACTTTATTCGCGCCTGGGTGACCGCGCGCTGCGATCCCTACAAGGATCGTATTCCGAGAATCCCCGCCGAGCTCATCGAGCAGACATCGCGGGTTTACACGCAGGCCTTTGAGACCATCACCGGCAAGACCTTCACCGCCGATATCTCGGGAAAGACGGTGCTGGACCGCATTCGCGAGAACCTGCGACCTTATTTCTGACGGCGGCTGGCGGCCGCCGGTCAACTTGCCGAGGTCGCGGACACGGACGGTTCTGGCGGAGCGCGCCACGTGCCGAGATATGATCCGCACAGGATGAGCGCGAAGGCCGCGACAATGCCGATATCGAGCGGCTCCGAAAGGACGAGCACGCCGGCTGCCACGGAGACGGCGGGCGCCACATAGGTGATGACGACCGCCCGTTCGGGGCCGATCTCCCGCACCAGCAAGAAGTAGGTGGCGAAGGCAATCGCCGTGCAAAACACGCCAAGACCGAGGATTGCGCCAACCACCGTTGTCGACGGCATGGCCGCCGGCCAGGCCAACGCCGCCGGCACGGCGTAGATCAGCGCGGCCCCTGCCAGACAGACTGCCGTCAGCGAGGTTGCCGGCACATCGTTCAGCCAGCGCGACGCGATGATCGAACCCGAGGCATAGCAGGCCGCGGCCATGAGAATCTCGACGACCGCGAGAAATCCGCCACCCAAGGTCGGCAGCGCCAGCACGAAGACACCGGCAAAACCGAGGAAAAGGCCGGTCCAGCGGCGTATCCCCAGCCGCTCATCCGAGCCCATCAGCTTTGAGAGCGCGACGGTTACGGCCGGCGTCATGGCAATCAGCAGTCCGGCGGTGGAACTGTCGATGCTGACTTCGCCATGGGTGATCAGCCCCCATGGCAGGATCATCTCGACCAGACAGAATGCGGCGACCGCTCGCCAATGTGTCTTCAGCCATCCGAAACTGCGCTGGACAAGGACGAAGGGCAGCAGCGCCAGGGCGCCGACGGCTGTTCGGGCAAAGACCAGGAAGGGCACCGACACCTCGGCAACTGCCAGCTTGATCAACAAATAGGGAATGCCCCACAGGAGGCTGAGCAGCACGAACAAAAACAGTCCGCGGCGCGTCATGACGGCCTCACAGCCAGAAAGGTGGTCCACTCTTCGCGATCGCGGCCGACGTTGAATTCGTCTCCGACAAGGACCAGCCCGGAGTTTTCGAGGCGGGCCGCGAAGTCGTCCCTGCGCCAGTAGACCGTATGATATTCGCCGCTCTTCTCGCCATCGCCAATGCGCATCGAGACGAGGAAGGCGCCGCCCGGCCGCAGCGACCCGGCAATCTTGGCAAGCACCTGGTCGGCCTGCTCGCGCGGCACGTGGATCAGGACGCACAATGCGAGCACCGCGTCGTAGGGGCCGCCGAGATCGTCGGTGATGAGATCGAGAAACTCACCATGCTTGCCGCGTGCGGCCTGCAACTCGAGAAACCGCTTCGTTGCGTCTGTGCGCCGAACCTGGACACCGAGCCCTTCGACGAAGTCCGCATCGTATCCGGGCCCCGAACCGACTTCCAGAATCCGGCCACCTTTGCCGGCGATCTTCACCAGGCGCTTCAGCCATTTCTGTTCTCTTTGGTTCGGAACGTGCCGCACCAGAGCGTCGTAGCGTTCGGCATAGTCCTCATAGGCGTTGATCGTTTGGCGGCTCTTCGCCAGATCCTCGGATGGCACAGTCATCTTTCCCTCCCCTGGTCAAAGAGCTTGCTTAGCCAATGGTGCCGGGAGGCACGCGTCCGTCAAGCATACCGATATCCCTGAGGAAATGATCCGACAGCGAGCGGCGGTCGAGCAGGCCGCGCTTGCGAGGCCTGAACGGCGCGGTGAAGAGGTCGAGCACCGGGCGGCGAAGCGTGTTGTAGAGAGCGATGGTGGTGGTCATTGCCGTATCCTCAGGGTTTGATCCGATGAATGCAGCATGCCGTTTTCCGGGCTTGGTTTCCAATCGAACGTCGCGTAGTATGCATCAGCAGGATTGATGCGTCATGAGCTGGGAACTACCACCATTAGGAGCCATCAGGGTCTTTGAAGCCGCGGCCCGGCTGGGCAGTTTCACCAAGGCAGCCGAAGAACTCGGCATGACCCAATCAGCTGCCAGCTATCAGATAAAGGTGCTGGAAGAACGTGCCGGAACGCCGCTTTTCATAAGAAAAACAAGGCAGATCGCGCTGACCGAGGCCGGACAGCAGCTGGCGCCGCACGCAACAGGCGCGTTCTCGACCCTGGCCGACGCATGGGTCGCCACCAAGGGTGGAGCGACCGGCGTGCTGTCGGTGACGACCATGGAAACCTTCGCATCGAACTGGCTGGCCGTATGGCTTGGAACATTCCAGCTGATGCATCCCGATCTTGCCGTGAAGGTGAATACATCGCACGGGCTGGTCGATTTCACGCGCGGCGACATGGATGTCGGCATTCGCACCGGCAGTGGAAAATGGCCGGGCCTGACGGCTCACTATCTGTTCAAGGCGGACTATACGCCGATGCTCAGCCCGAGACTCGCCGAAAGCGTCGGCGGCATCCACCGCCCCGAGGATCTCTACCAACTGCCGCTATGCTGTGCCGACGATCCCTGGTGGGAAATCTGGTTCAAGGCTGCCGGCGTGCCGTTCGAGCCCGATCGCGTCATCGCTGGCCCGAAACTGGGTACGCAGGCCTATGATGCGATGGCGGCGCTGACCGACAAGGGCGCCGCGATCCTGACCAAAAACCTTTACAGCGCCCTGTTGGAAAAGGGCCAGTTGATACAGCCATTCGGCGTGCTTGGATCGGACGGCGACGGCTATTGGCTGGTGCATCTGGAGAGCCGCCGCAACGCGCCCAAAATCAAGGTGTTTCGCGACTGGGTGCTGGCGCAGACGGCAGAGATACGCGAACGCGAAAAGCGCGACAGCCCTCTAGGCACCGCGATAAAACTCGCCCGCGCCTCAACCCTCAGTCCTTGAAGGTCAACCCGTACTTTGCAACCTGCTCCTTCGGCATATCCGCAAGCGCCTGGCGCGTGGTGTAGCCGCCGTAGATCACCTTGCCGTTCTTGATCATCCAGTCCTCGACGTCGGCCTCGGTTACCGTCATCCTGTCGCCCATCTTGTACTTGTTGCCATTGACCGGCACGTCAGCAAGCAGGCCGATATAGGAGCCTTCGCTGTAGCCCACCAGCTGCAGCCAGATATGCTCGGTGGCGCCGTTCTGGGTCAGCGGGAATTTTACCGTGTAGGTGCCCGGCGTGCCGGCGTCCATCAGTTCGTGGAAGCGCTTGAGGGTCGAGCGGCCGCTGTCCTTGGCGGCCTGCATCGCCTTGTCCTCGGTGGAATAGGACACGACGTTCTGCTTCGACTCCGCCAGCGAAGCGCCACTTCCGCCCGGCATGTGGCCGAGCGAACTGAAAAACCCGTAGCCGACGGCGGCGGCAAGTGCGACAGCCACAACTGGATTGCGCATGGATCCCTCCGAAACCCGATCACGGGCACGTTACCGGAAGGCTGTTGCGATACCGCTAAAGGACACAGTGAGCGGATCGTTAGCGAGACGCTGAAAATTCACCCAAGGCGCAGCGGCAGGCAGCGCAGGCGCACCGGCACCGGCCTGACGTTCAGTCGGCGTCGGCGACGGTCGTCTGCCCGCCTGCCCATGCCCGCCAGGCGCGCTCGTCGCCATGGAAGACGTTGAGGTCGATGCGGCCGGTCACGCCGTGCGACAGGCCGGAGCCGGAGTACTGCCAGAACAGCCATTTGCGGCCGGGATAGACTTTTGAGGGATGCCGCGCCACGGCGCGCAGCCAGAACGGATAAACGAGAAACGCACCCTTGAGATTGTCGCGATAGAAATCCGGTGCGGTGTAGATGATGGGCCGCTGGCCGTAATGGCGCTCCAGCTTGTCCATGAACACCTTCATCTTTTCCAGCACGGTGGCCCGCGACGGCCGCCGCTTGCAGGAAGATTCGCCGTTCCACTCGACATCGATTACCGGTGGCAGCGCGCCTTCGACCCTCGGCACATTGCGGATGAACCAGTCGGCCTGCTCGCCCGCGGTGCGGCACCAGTAGAAGAAATGATAGGCGCCGCGCTTCAGCCCGGCGGCGTCGGCATTGCGCCAGTTCTTCATGAACATCGGGTCGAGATGGTCGCCGCCATCGGTCGCCTTGATATAGGCGAAGTTGGCGCCCTGGGCACGCAGCTTGCCCCAGTTGACATTGCCCTGCCAGCGCGAGACGTCGACGCCGTGGACGGCAAGGTAGCGTGGCGAAGCCTTGCCGAAATTGATCGGCTTGGCGTCGCGGAAACCGTAGCGGGTGACCGGCGAGGCCAGCATGGCCGGCGCAGCGCGCGTCAACCGCTTCGGCGCAGACATCAGAGCAGCGGGCTCGAGCTGCGGTCTGGCGCTCCCCTGCGGCGTGCCCGCGACGATGGCCTCCTCTTCCTCGACCATGGAAAAGGGCGGCGCATTGTCGGCCACAGCGTTGTCGGCCACCATGTCGGACCGCATCGGCGCGAGGTCGGCGGTCTCCGCCGGAGCCGCTGTGACCGGCGCGCTCGGACGCACGACCGAACTGGTCGTCTCGTTCGACGGCTGCAAGCCATCGACGCTCGCTGTGGACGAGCAGCCGGCAAGGCAAATCGATGCCACGACAAAACTGACGACGCCTGAAATCCGCATCTGGACCTGTACGCAAAACACAACAGACCGATGGCAAACAGACGCCGCCGGACAAACCGGCCTCGATTACTAACGAGAAATTACCAACAAAGTTTGAATCAAGTTGTTAGGAATTGGCCCTCTTGTCTTCTCCCCCTGTGGGCGAAGGTGGATCGGCGCGTAGCGCCGAGACGGATGAGGGGTGTTCCAGCGGAGTGAGGCGTTGGCGTTCCCTGGAACACCCCTCATCCGACCGAGCTTCGCTCACCTTCTCCCACAAGGGGAGAAGGGGAAGCCCTTACCTTCCCAGCCATTGCTGCATGCAGCTTTTCGCCACCACATGCGCCGGTGGCACGGCGTCGGCGGCCGGGCGGCGGGCACGTTCGAGCAGCAGGCGAACCTGTTCGGGGCGCACGCGGTCACGCTCCATGACGAGGAGGACCATCGGGTCGCTCAAAAGCTCGTCCAGGGTGCTGATTCTGTCGCTCATCGGTCGTCTCCTCGATACCGGCCCGCAGACGATAGATAGGCAGGCAATCATGGCCCGCCAATGACGCTTTGCCGGCTATGTCGTGGTTTCGGGATTAATTTCCGGTAAGGCCGGCGTCAGTTCGGAGGCGGCGCGCCTTCATGGTGCGGCAGGCCGTCATCGAGTTGCAGCCAGGGCTGCTTCGAGGCGGTCCACATATGCATTTCCGGCTTGAACAGCGAGGGATCGTCGAGCGAGCCGGTGGTGATGCCGACGATGCCGGCGGAGTCGCGTCGGGAAAACAGCGTGGTGCCGCAAGCGGCGCAAAAGCCGCGCTTGAGGTCCGGAGAGGTGTTGACCGTCGCCACCTGCCCCTCGACCGTGACATCGTCGATGCGAAACAAAAGGCGGGCGTTGAAGGCCGCGCCTATGACCTTCTGGCAGCGCCGGCAGTGGCAGACGCGCTGGTTGAGCGGCGCCGCCTCGGTGCCGTAGCGCACTGCCCCGCAATGGCATCCGCCCTGGTATTTCGTCATCATTCGAACCCATCACACTGAAGGTCTCTTGATGATATCGACAGGTACCTTTCGGTCAATTGAAAAGCCCTGATGGCGCCATCGATTGCGCCGATAGGACCAATGGCTGCGCCAAGGCTCCGTAGCTTCGCAGGCACAAAAAAGCCGACCGCCTCTTCGAGACGGCCGGCATATATTTTCAGGCAAGCTATTTCGTTTCGCTGAGGACTTCGTCCCAGGTCTTCACCTTGGTTTCGCCATTGAGGAAGGGCAGTGCCGCTGCCGTCAGCTCCGGTGCGAAGAAGACGTCGTAGTGGGTGCGATTGGGAATGATGGCCAGCCGGTTCTGCGACAGGTTCTCACGCATCCAGCCGGCATCCTTCAGCCCGCCGCCGATCATCTGGTAGAACCTGATCTCGTGCTCGGGCTTGTACATGTCGCTGTCGCCATAGGCCAGCATAACTGGCATCTTCAGCTTCGCCACATCGGCGGAATAGTCGTAATCCTTGCGCATGAAATTGCCCAGCGCGTCGAGCAGTTTGGGGAAATCGTCGGGACGTGGGGCGACGGCGACGTAGGATTTGTACATCGGCGTGTCCTTCATGAAATCGGCGGCGGCCGCGCTCACCTGCGCCTGCTGGCCGCGCATCTCGTCATAGAAGCCATTGGCGGCGAAGCCGGTCGAGACCAGGACCAGCCGGCGCACCGTCTCGGGATGCTGAACGGCCATACGGAAGGCGACGCCGCCGCCCAGCGAATAGCCAAGCACGTCGACCTTGTCATAGCCGAGCGCCTTGACGATACCAGCCATGTCGTCGCCCATCCCCTCCAGGCTGAAGGGTCGCTCGCCGAGCGCGGTGCGGCCATGGCCCTGCAGGTCGACGGCAATGATGGTGCGGTTTTCCGCCAGCTTCGGCAGCAGCGGCGCGAACATGTCCGACGTGCCAAGGCCGCCATGCAGCAGAAGCAGCGGTTCGCCCTTGCCATAGACGGCATAGTAGTAATTCAGGCCGTCGATCGGCAGCAGGCCGGACTTTTCCGGCTTCGGCATGGCTGTTGCCTCGGTGGTCATGGCGGGCTTGGTCTCCTCTGCATTGGCTGGGCCGGGCGCTGCAAACAAGGCAGCGACCGAGGCAAGAATGGCGAAATAGATTCGTCTGGACATGTCGGTCTCCTCAGGTTCCCCCCAAGGACGAGCGAGCACGCCGCGTGCCGACATGCCCTGCGAAAAAATCCGCGGAAGAATGATCGGTTTGGCTGTTGTCGATCGGTCGCGCGCCTCAGTGGCGCTTGGCTTGCACCAGATAGGCGTCGATCTCGGTCTCGCCGAGCCATTTGGCGGCTTCCAGCCGGTGCAGGCCCTCGACCAGGATGTGGCGCTTGCCGTCATGGCGAACCTGGATCGGCGTCTTCATGCCGTTTTCCAGTATGTCTTCGGCCAGATGCCGGACCGTTTCGGGATGCAGCGTCCTCTTGCGCGCCGTCGGCACGTAGATTTCGTCGACCTTGACCTTCTGCACTCTCAGCATACCGGCTCCCGAGGCGGAAAATGCCGCCTCGCCTGAGATAGTCGGTTTGCCAGGTGCGGCCAAGAGCGGCCAAGCAATTGTGTCGTATGCAATTGCTGGCCCGATCGTTTCCATTTGACGCTTGGCCGGCAGATGGCCGAAATGGCGGCCTGTCACTTTTCCGGTGTTCATGACCCAACTGCCGACCGAATTTCCCGATTTCGGACTGACGCCCGAGCAGCGCCGCGAGGCAGTGCGCGGCCATTACTATGAATGGCCAGGAATGGACGGCGAGCGCGGCGAGATCTGGTGTTATTCCAACCGCTTTTCCTACCGCGCCGGCGATACCGTGACGCTGCATGTCAGTTCGACAGTGCCGCGCTTCAGCATTGTCATTGTCCGCGACGGCGGCAGCGAGACAAAAGTCTTCGAGCAAACGGGGCTTTCGGCGCGCTGGCAGGATACGCCGGACCAGTGCTCGGTCGAGGGCTGCGGCTGGGAGGCGTCGTTTCAATTCAGCATCGGCAAGGATTGGCCGTCCGGCGCCTACCGGCTAACGCTGACGGCGGACGGCGGCGATGGCAAGCCGATCCACTGCCACCACCTCATCATCGTCGCGCCCCTGCCCGGCAAAAAGCCCGGTCGCGTGCTGCAGGTGGCGGGGACCGGCACCTGGCTGTCCTACAACACATGGGGCGGCTCCAACGCCTATCAAGGCATCACCGGCCCGGGCCGCGACCAATATGCGCGCATGGTGTCGACCCAGCGGCCCTGGTGCCGCGGCTTCGTGGTGCTGCCCAAGGATGCGCCGCGCGTGCCGCTGGAGGTTGCGGTGCCGCCGAAAACAGTGCCGCGCTATCCGCACATGGAATGGGCGTACGCCACCGGACATTCGAAGAAATACACCTCCTCCGGCTGGGCGAGCTATGACAGCCACTTCTTCCGCTTTGCCGAGCGCGCCGGCTATGGCGTCGATCTCGCCAGCCAGCACGATTTGCACTTCTCGCCCGAGATCCTCGACGGCTACGACTGCGTGGTCTTCGTCGGCCATGACGAGTACTGGACCTGGGAGATGCGGGACGCCGTCGACAGCTACGTCGAGCGCGGCGGTCGTGCGGCGCGCTTTGCCGGCAATTTCATGTGGCAGACCAGGCTCGAGGACGAAGGCCGGCGGCAGGTCTGCTACAAATACCGGGCGCGCGCCGAAGACCCAGCCTACTTCCGAGGCGGCGACGTCACCCGCGCCACCAACTCCTGGGAAGCGCCTGAGATCGGTCGTCCCGGCGCAATGACGTTCGGCCTCAACGCGACGCGCGGCGTCTATGCCGGCTGGGGCGGATGCGCACCGCGCGGCGTGCGCGGCTTTCCGGTCTATCGGCCCGAGCACTGGGCCTTTGCCGGCACCGGCATGTACTATGGCGACCTGCTCGGCGCTGACAGCCATGTCTATGGCTATGAGGTCGACGGGCTCGATTTCGAGATCCGCGGCGGCCTGCCCTATCCGACACCGGACAGCGGTGCGCCTGACGGGCTGCAGGTGCTGGCCGTCGGCATGGCGAGCCAGGTCGAGGAAAGCGCCGACATCCCGATCGAGGACCAGTTTCTCACCAACGAGGATGGCCGCTTTACGGCCGAAACGCTGTTTGGCGAGGCGACCGACGCCAATCTGGAAAAGGTCAAACGCGGCAACGGCATGATCGTCAATTTCCCGCGCGGCAAGGGCGAGGTTTTCCACGCCGGAAGCTGCGAATGGGTGGCTGGCCTGCTCAGGCAGGATCCGATGGTCGAGCGCGTGACCAGGAATGTAATCGATCGCTACCTCGGAAAGACCTGACATGCAGAAGCCCTCCTCCGCCGGTTCAGAAGCGCGCGCGCCATCGCACCTGTTCTACCTCTCCAGCCTGCGGCGGCCGCTGATCGACCGCGCCGAAGGCATTTATATGTGGACGCAGGACGGCCGCCGCTTCATCGATGGATCGAGCGGGCCGATGGTCGCCAATATCGGCCATTCCAACCGCAACGTGCTCGACGCCATGAAGCGGCAGATGGACCGCGCCACCTTCGCCTACCGACTTCATTTCGAGAACGAACCGGCGGAAGAACTGGCGCGGGAACTCGCCGGCAAACTGCCGGAGGGCATGGACCGAATCTTCTTCGTCTCCGGCGGTTCGGAGGCGACGGAATCCTGCATCAAGCTGGCGCGGCAATGGGCGGTCGCGACCGGCCAGCCGAAGCGCTGGAAGGTTATCACGCGTTTTCCCTCCTATCATGGCGGCACGCTGGGTTCGCTTTCGATAACCGGCGACGATGCGCTGGCCGAAACGTTCACACCGATGATGCGGGTGATGCCGACCGTGCCGGCGCCGACGGCATGGCGCGACCGCGACAATCTTTCGATGGAGCAGCGCGGCGTCCGCTATGCCGACATGCTGGAGGAGAAGATCCAGGCCGAGGGCCCGGACAGCGTGCTCGCCTTCATCATGGAGCCGATCGGCGGTGCGGCGACTTCGGCCCTCGTCGCACCGGACAGCTATTATCCGCGTATCCGCGAGATCTGCGACCGCTACGGCATCCTGCTCATCCATGATGAAGTGATGAGCGGCGCCGGCCGCACCGGAAAATTCCTTGGCGGCGACCATTGGAACTGCAAGCCCGACATCGTCGCGCTGTCGAAGGGGCTTGGCTCCGGCTATGCGCCGCTCGGCGCGCTGGCCGCCCCGATGCGGCTGGTCGAGCCGCTGCTGGCGTCGGGCGGCTTCCAGCATGGCCACACCTACGCTGGCAATCCGCTCGCCTGCGCGGCCGGGCTCGCCGTGCTCGGCGAGATGGACCGCCTCGACCTGATCGCCAATGCCGCCGCGATGGGCGACGTGCTGATGGACGGGCTGAAAGGGCTGGCGAAGCGTTTTCCGTTCATCGCCGATGTCCGAGGCAAAGGCCTGCTCACCGGCGCCGAGATGGTTGCCGATCCCGAAACTCTACGGCCGATCGAACAGGGCAAGAAAGCCACGCAGCGCCTGCTCGACCTCGCCTACGAGCGCGGGCTGATCATCTACGGCCGCAGGGTCAAGGGCGGTGTCGACAGCGACAATTTCATGGTGGCGCCGCCGATGATCGTCACGGCTGAAGAGGTCGGCGAGATCATTTCCATCATCGGCGATTCGCTGGAAGTTCTGGCCGCCGAACTCGACCTGCCGGTCGAAGGCTGAGGGCTAAAGAATGGCGCCGAGGAAAGTCATCATCACCTGCGCGGTCACTGGCTCGGTGCACACCCCGTCCATGTCGCCCTATCTGCCGGTGACGCCGGACCAGATCGCGACCGACGCCATCGCGGCGGCCGAGGCTGGCGCCTCAATCCTGCATCTCCACGCCCGCGATCCCAAAGACGGCCGGCCGACCGCCGATCCTGAGGTGTTCATGCAGTTCCTGCCGCGCATCAAGCAAGCGACCGATGCGGTGATCAACATCACCACCGGCGGTTCGTCGCTGATGACGCTCGACCAGCGGCTGGCGGCACCACTGCGGGCCGAGCCGGAAATGTGCTCGCTCAACATGGGCTCGATGAATTTCGCGCTGTTCCCGATGCTCGACAAGCCAAGGGAGTGGCAGCACGAGTGGGAACCAAAGCTGCTCGAAGCCACGCGCGACACCATCTTCAAGAACACCTTTGCCGATATGGGAGGCGTGCTCGAAAAGCTCGGCAAGGGCTGCGGCACGCGCTTTGAGTTCGAATGCTACGATGTCGGCCATCTCTATTCGCTGGCGCATTTTCGCGACCGCGGGCTGGTGTCGGGGCCGCTGTTCATCCAGTTCGTGCTCGGCATTCTCGGCGGCATCGGCGCCGATCCCGACAATCTCATCCATATGAAGCGCATCGCCGACAAGCTGTTCGGCGACAGCTACCAGTTCTCGGTGCTCGCCGCCGGCCGCCATCAGATGCCCCTGATCTCGATCGCGGCGGCGATGGGCGGCAATGTCCGCGTCGGGCTGGAGGACAGTCTCTACGATGGACGGCAATTGGCGAAATCCAATGCCGATCAGGTGCGCAGGATACGCGCCATTCTCGACGGGTTGTCGCTGGAAGTCGCAACGCCGACCGAGGCGCGCGAGATGCTGGCGCTGAAGGGTGGCGATAGGGTGGCGTTTTGAGATGATTGATCTGCGATGATGGCGTTCTGGCACACCCCCCTCCGGCCTGCCGGCCATCTCCCCCTCAAGGGGGGAGATCGGATGTCACTGCGGCCTTCGCCAATCTCAATCGTTGCAAAATGGATGGCAGCGCCAAAGCTGCCAATCTCCCCCCTTGAGGGTGAGATGTCCGGCAGGACAGAGGGGGGTGCCTGGGCGCCTTGCCTATCGTGAGTACAGTCACCCTCCGCCCCGGCACCATCGACGACGTCGACACCATCCATGCCGCGCTGCTCAAGCTCGGCACCCATATCGGCGCGCATCAGGAGATCACGTCCACTGCCGACGATCTCCGCCGCTACGGCTTTGGCGACAAACCCGCCTTCTCCACCCTGATCGCCGAGATCGGCGGCGATTTTGCGGGGCTCTGCCTGCATTTCCCGATCTTCTCGACATGGATGGGGCGGCCCGGCGTCTATATCCAGGACCTCTATGTCGAGGACCGGTTTCGCGGCCGCAAGATCGGCGAAAGACTGCTGCGCCGGGTCGCGCGCGACTGCCGCCGGGATGGCGGCGCCTATCTCAGGCTGTCCGTCGACACCGACAATGACGGCGCCAAGGCTTTTTATGAGCGGCTGGGCATCGCCTGGTCGAGCTACGAGCAGACGCAGAAGATTGTTGGCGATGCCTTTTTCGCCTTTGCCGATGCAGCGCAGGATGGGGACGCGGAATGAAAGCCTTCTTTGCCGAGGAGCAGAAACGCCACGACCCGAAGGCCTTTCTGTCCAGCGGTGCGCCGCAGCCCAATCCCGAACAGCCGGAGCGGGTAGAGCGATTGTTAGCCGGCGCAAAATCCGCCGGATTGATGATCGAGCGGCCCAGGGAACATGGCCTAGGCCCGGTGGCGGCCGTGCATACGCCGGAGTATCTCGCCTTCCTCGAACACATTTTTGCGCGCTGGCAGCGCATCGAGGGCGCATCCGCGGAAGTCATCCCCAACATCCATCCACTGGCCCGCACAGGGTCCTATCCGGCCTCGGCGGTCGGCCAGGCCGGCTACCACATGGCCGACACCGCTTGCCCGATCTCGGCCGAAACCTGGCAGAGCGCGCTGTGGAGCGCCTGGAGTGCAGTCGAGGCAGCCGAAGCGGTGATATCGGGCGCGCCTGCCGCTTATGCGCTCTGCCGGCCGCCCGGCCATCATGCCTTTGCCGATGTCGCCGGCGGCTTCTGCTTCATCAACAATTCAGCGGTCGCGGCCCAGGTGTTGCGAAAGCAGGCAGTGCGGGTGGTGATCCTCGATGTCGACCTGCATCACGGCAACGGCACGCAAGGCATCTTTTATACGCGTTCCGACGTCCTGACGGTGTCGCTGCACGCCGATCCGGTGCGCTTCTATCCGTTCTTCTGGGGCCATGCCGATGAGCGCGGCGAAGGTCCGGGCCTCGGCTATAATTTCAACCTGCCATTGCCGCGCAAATCAGCCGACGCGGCGTTTCTGGAGGCCCTCGAAGTGGCGTTCCAGCGTATCCGCGCCTTTTCGCCGGACGCGCTGGTCGTGGCGCTCGGTCTCGATGCGTTCGAGGGCGATCCGTTCGGCGGGCTTTCGGTGACCACGCCCGGTTTCTCGCGGATCGGCGAGGCAATTGCCAAGCTTGGCCTGCCGACGGTTATCGTCCAGGAAGGCGGCTATCTCTGCGACGCGCTCGGCGACAATCTCACGGCGTTCCTCACCGGTTTCGGCGGCAAACAGCGATAGCGGACTAGCGCTGCTGCCTCAGCATGGCGATCACCCGGTGCACGCTTTCCAACGTCTCGTCGATCTCTGCCGCCGTGTTGTAGTGCGCAATACCGATGCGCACGACTCCCTGCTCGGCCGGAATGCCGAGATGGTGGACGATCTCCCAGGCGTAGTTGTGACCCGACCATAGAAAAATGTTCTCGGCATTCATCTGCCGCACGATCGTCTCTGGCACGATGCCGTCGACGGTGAAGGACACGGTCGGCACGCGCTCAATGACACGCTTCTGATCGGTGATGCCGCGGATGGTCAGGCCCTCAATGGCGGACAGCCCATCGATCAGCCTCAGCGCCAGCGGGTTTTCGTAGGCGATCGACACTTCGTATGCCTTTGCGATCTTTTGCCTTCGCGAACCGCCCTCGCCGGCTGCAGCACCGAGTTCGGCGAAGTAATCGACCGCTGCGGTAAGTCCGGCCATCAGTTCGATCTGCGGCGTACCGAGTTCGAAGCGCTCCGGCAGGCCATTGGACGAGCAACGGCATTTGTAGGGTTTCAGCGCATCGATGATGTCGCGGCGGCCCCAAAGAATGCCCATGTGCGGGCCGAAGAACTTGTAGGCAGAGCAAACCAGGAAGTCGCAGCCGAGGTCCTGCACGTCGACCAGCCCATGCGGCGCGAACTGCACGGCGTCGACATAGACCACCGCGCCGGCCTGTTTGGCGATGGCCGTCAGCGCTTTCACCCGATTGATCGAGCCGGTGAGGTTCGAGGCATAGTTCAGCGCAACGAGTTTTGTCCTGTCGGTAAGCAGAGCGCTGAGCGCCGCCTCCTCGACCTGCCAGCTGTTCTCGTCGAAAGGCAGGAAGCGCACCAAGAGGCCAAGATCTTCGGCCAGTTGCAGCCAGGGCGAGACATTGCCCTCATGATCCATGCGGGTGACGATGATCTCGTCGCCCGGCTTGAAGCCGCGGCCGAGCGTGCGCGACATGTGATAGGTCAGCGTCGTCATATTGGCGCCGATGATGATTTCCTCAGCGCTCGCTGCACCCAGGAAATCGGCCATCGCCTCATGGGCGTCGTCGAACACCTTTTGCGCGGCAAGCGTGGTTTCGAAATAGCCGCCGAGATTGGCGTTGGTGGTGAGGAGGCAGCGCGCCACCGCGTCGGCAACCGCTTGCGGCACCTGCGTGCCGGCCGGATTGTCGAGATAGATGCGCCGGCGGCCCTTGTCGGTCAGGTCCAGCGCCGGAAATTTTCCCCTGACGGTCTCGATCGGAAAATCCATGGCTGTCCCCTTCCCCTTGTCTTTGCTCGGCAATCCCGGCCAAACGGTCTGCTTATGGGCACGGATTGCCGACGCGCTGGTGGATCGCATCCACGCCCTTCTGCATCTCGTCGGTCCAGGTCACGTCGGCTGACGACAGCGCCATCTCAAGCTGGGCAATCGTCGTCGCGCCGATGATGCTGGACGTGACGAAAGGCCGGCTGGCGACATAGGCGTTGGCAAACAGCGCCGGTTCAAGGCCGAAGGAACGCGCCAGTTCGTTGTATGCGAGCTGCGCCTCCGCCGCATTCGGCGTCTCGTAGCGCTGGCCGCGGTTGAACAGCTGCGAGCGCGAACCCTGCGGCCGTGCGCCGTGGTCGTATTTGCCGGTGAGATAGCCCTGCGCCAGCGGCGAATAGGCGAGAAAGCCGACATCCTCGCGCCCGCAGACTTCGGCCAGGTTCACCTCGAACGTACGGTTGACCAGATTGTAGGCGTTCTGCAGCGAAACGATGCGCGGGCCGACGCCCTTGTCGGCCTCGGCGATGAAGCGCATGACGCCCCAGGAGCTTTCGTTCGACAGGCCGACATGGCGGATCTTTCCCGCCTTCACCAGCTCCTCGAAGACGGCGAGTGTCTCGGCGATCGGCGTCTCGCCGGCCGGCGCGCCAACGGCATCGGCACGGCGCGGCACAGCACCGACGCGGGTCGGGTTGGCGCCCCAGGGGATGTCGCGCTCCGGCCAATGAATATGGTAGAGATCTAGATAGTCGGTGCCGAGCTTGGCCAGCGATTTGTCGATGGCGTCAAAGATGTCGGCGCGCACCAGTTTCGACGGACGGTCGCCACGAAACCAGCTGTTGGCGGTGCGGCCGACCACTTTCGAGGCCAGGATAACCTTTTCGCGATTGCCGTTGGCCTTCATCCAGCTGCCGATGATCTTTTCCGTGCGCCCCTGCGTCTCGGCCTTGGGCGGGATCGGGTAGAGCTCGGCGGTGTCGATGAAATTCACGCCGCGCTCAAAAGCCAGATCCATCTGCGCGTGGCCATCGGCCTCGGTGTTCTGCTCGCCCCAGGTCATCGACCCCAAGCAGATCTGGGTAACAAGAAGGTCGGTCCGACCGAGACGGCGTTTGTGCATGGAATTTTCTCCGGCGGGAAATTTTGCGCGGCTACGCGGGAAGGAAGCCGCATCTATAGGGAAAGCGGCGCCGCTCTCCAACCCTCAGGGACCCGACTTTTGCGTGAAGGAGAGAAAGTTAGCGCCTTGCGCCGGCGACAGCGCGCCGCTTGGCCTCGTCGATCAGCATGTTGGCGATCTGCATGCGGATCATGGCGCGCTGGCGCAGATGCGGCGCGACGCGGTCGGGATGATTGGCGAAGGCAAAGCTGCGGCGCATGCGGCCGAGATCGGCGCTCTTGACGGGATGATCGAGGCCGAGTTCGACGGCGATCGCGTCAGGATCGATCGGCGGAAGCTTTTCCTCGGGCTTTGCCTCCTCGCCGGCCAGCGCCAGCTTGGCATGATCGAGAAGGGCCGCAAATTCTGCGGCGAGATCGGACCCCGCCTCGCGATACTCGGCGGCAAAGGTTTCGCCGGAGACCTTGATGCGGCCGGAATGAAGCTCGTCGGCCACGGAGAGATAGTCGAACGGGATCGACGGCCGCGCGCCTGTCTCCTCGCCCGCCTCCTCCTTGTCGGAGGCAACGAACAGATCGTCGAGCAAGGAAGCGAAATCCCGCTTGGCGCCGATGTCAGCCTCCCCTCGTTTAAGCGTGCACATGCGAACAGAGCCGGTCGCACCATAGAACCGGCTCGTTAAAAATGAATGCCACTGATCTTAACGAGTTTAGGCGTTCGCCAGGCTTGCGCGGACCGGCTGATGGTGCGGGAAGCTCAACAAAAAGCCGGACTGCATTTGCATGCAGTCCGGATATTCGCCAGGAGTGGCGAGGAAAAGCCGGCCATGTGCCAGCGTCTATGCATACGGTCGGCACCAGCTAAAAGTTTCAGCAAATGGGCCAATTGTGCCGAAAAAAATTTGCATGGCATGGCTGCCATGCAAATGCTGCACTGCACAATCTTCATAATTTTCCTATATTCGGCATCGTGGAGGATCAACAAGGGGCCGAATCATGGGGTTCTTCACTGAAATGTTTGCTCGTCCGCGTCCGCAGGAGCATCAGCGTTACCGCTCTGCAATGCTTCATTCGATGAGCAATGCCGACCGCGCCGACATCGGCGTCAAACCGGCCGATTTCCCACGCATCGCGCGCGAAATGTCATTGCGTTGATTAAGGCCTGGGCGTTGATTAAGGCCTGGGCGCTGATTAGGGCCTGGGCGCTGAACCAGCGCCATACGAGGTTTCCCGGCAGCGACCGGGAAACCTCGCAACGCCGAATTCTTCAACGATTACCGAGATAGGCACCCTTGGTCAGCGGCACGCCATTGTGGCGCAGGATGTCGTAGGCGGTGGTGACGTGGAAATAGAAGTTGGGCATGGCGACGTGCAGCAGATACTGCATGCCGGGCATCGAGGCCTCGCGCTGGCCAAACTTCAGCTCGACGACCCTTTCATCCGAACCATCGAATTCGGCAGCCGAGAATGACGCCAGCAGATCGAGCGTCTTGGTCAGGCGCGCCTGAACCTCGGCGAAGGTCGCTTCATTGTCTTCGTATTTCGGCACCTCGCGGCCGGCCAGCCGCGACGGCGCGCCCTTGGCGTGGTCGGTGGCGACCTGCACCTGCCTGACCAGCGCGTACATGTCCGGCGCCAGCCTTGCGGTCAAAAACACCTGCGGGTCGATCTTGCGTTCAGTTGCATTCTGTTCGGCCGCCGTCAGCACGCCGGACAGCGCCTTCAGCCTAGCCGAAAACACCGGCACCGAGGCCTCGTACATCGATAGTGTCACGTTCAAATCTCCATTGCGGCTGAAGCGCCGACCGGCGGGACGTAGCGCCTTCCCAGGCGATTTTTCAAGCGTCACCACGTCGCCGCAATCTCTATGATAGACTCCTTCGTGGTGGAGATTCTCCGATGAGACGCGTCTTTCTGGCAGCGGCCGCCTTTTGCTCCCTTGCCGCATCCGGCCAGGCTGTGTTCGCCGACGATGAACAAGCAGCCGGTGATCAGGCAGCCGATGACCAAGCCCCTTACGTCGATGACAGGTCGGACGCCGCAGCCGTCATCCGCTCGCTCTACAGTGCCATCAACCGGCACGAATTCGCCCGCGCCTGGGCTTACTACGGCGATACCAAGCCGGCAAAGGATTTCGACACTTTCGTCAAGGGCTATGACGGCACCGACAAGGTCGACGTGGAAACCGGCGCCATTTCCGATGAAGGTGCCGCCGGCAGCATCTATTACAGTGTCCCGGTGGCCATCCGCGCCACCGACAAGGACGGCAAGGAAGCAGTCTTCGCCGGCTGCTACACGCTGCGCCAGGCCGGCGCTCAGATCCAGGCCCCGCCGTTCCGACCGATCTTTATCGACAAGGGCGCGCTGAAGCCATCCAAGGCCGATTTCGAGGGGGCGCTGCCGCCAAGCTGTGGTGACGGGCCGCCGCCGCCGAAGAAGGACACCGCACTCGAGCAGGTGAAGAAACTGTTCGCCGCCGATTATGGCGATCAGTGTGACAAGCAATTTCTCGGCGAGGAGCCGAACATCTTTTCGATCAAATACAAGGCAAAGGACGCGGCTGCCAGCGATCCCGACAAGGAAACGCGGCTTTTCGAGTTCTACTGCCAAGCGGCAGCCTATAACGCAAGTTCGGTCTACTACATGACCGACGAAGTATCGGGCGTGCGGCAGTTGCAGTTCACCGAGCCCGAAATGGATATCCGTTACGAGAACAATGACAGCGACGGCAAACTGCTGGGCATGGATATCATCGGCTTCCGCACAACCGGCTGGGCGGCCAATTCCGAATATGACGAAGAAGCCAAGACGCTGACCACGTTCAACAAATGGCGCGGCATCGGCGACGCCTCGGACAAGGGGATATACCTGTTCCGTAACGGCGATTTCTCCCTCGTCCAATATGATGTGGACGCGTCTTACGATGGCGAGGAGAACCCGCAGACGGTGGTCGACTACAACACCGCGCCGTAGGGGTCTTAGCAGGAACCGCCGCGCTCAAGCAGTCCTTCACATTCGCCTTCTCGTTTCAGGCCGCGAACGCATCGGCCGGAAGAAGGCGCGAATGTCCTCGACCAGAAGACTCGGTTCCTCCAGCGCAGCGAAATGGCCGCCTCGCGGCATCGATGTCCATCGCTGAACGTCAAAGACCCGCGCCACCCAGGATCGAGGCGGCATCGGCAACTCGCGAGGGAAAAGCGCTACCCCAAATGGCGGCGAAACGCGTTCCAGCGTCTCGAACGCAAGAGGGAACAGTCGATTCTCCTTGTAGAGTCGCAAGGACGAGGTGAGCGCGTTGCTGAACCAATAGAGAGAAACATCCGTAAGGAGCGTGTCCATGCCGAAGGTGCGCTCCACGTCACCGTCGCAATCGCTCCAGCTACGGAACTTCTCGATCATCCAGGCTGCGAGACCGATCGGCGAGTCTGTCAGAGCATAAGCAAGCGTCTGAGGCTTCGTGCCCTGCAGATGGGCATAGGCGCCCTCCGTTGCCGTCCAGGCCGCGGCCTTTTCCAGAAAGGCCTGCTCCTCAACGGTGACAGGTGGCAGACCTGCACCCAAGGGTGGCCGATAGCTCCCGGGAATGTAATTGACGTGGACGCCAAGCACGCTTTCGGAATGGAGCCGTGCCATCCAGGCGGAAACGCCCGCGCCGATGTCGCCTCCTTGGGAAGCGAAGCGGTCGTAGCCGAGCCCGCGCATCAACTGTACCCATAACTCCGCGATGCGGCCGGAATGGAAGCCTGGTTCCGTCGGCGCCTGGGAAAAGCCGTATCCGGGCAAGGAGGGAACTACCACGTGGAAAGCGTCGGCCGGGTCACCACTATGGGCAGCTGGGTCTGCCAGCAATGGAATGACGTGTTCCATTTCGATGAACGAGCCGGGCCAGCCATGCGTTATGATCAGCGGCAGCGGCGCCGGTCCGTTGCCTGGCTGGTGGACAAAGTGGACATCTAGGTTGTTCAGCCTCGTCAGATATTGCGGCAGCCGGTTCAGCCGCGCCTCTTGCACTCTCCAGTCGAAGCGGTCTCGCCAGTAATCCGCAAGGCGCTTGATGAACGGCAGCTCGGCCCCATCGCTCCAGCCCGCTTCGCTTAGCGGAATTGGCCATCTTGTTGCGCTAAGCCGGCGCTGGAGATCTTCAAGTTGTTCGTTCGGAATTTGGATCTTGAAGGGGTGGGCGTCCATCGCTGTGCTTCCGATCTGTTGGATCATATCAGCCTACACCTAAGAGGATATCGGCCGAACCATGATTGCCAAAACCAAGGGGCACCTCTGGGCGATATGCCTCAGGGCGCCTTCGACAGCATCCAGTTCAGCGTTTGGCGCCAGTCGACCATGCGGATCGGCGTGCCGTGTGTGCCGGTCTCGAACCGGACGAACCGGGTTGGATAGGCTTTCGAGTTCGCAGTGATCGAGCGGAAGAAGGCCTCCTGCTTCTCCACGGGAAAGACCGGATCCTTGCTGCCTTGGCCGAAGAACACCGGCACATGGCGCCTGTAGGCCGGGCTCGACAGGAAACTGTCATCCCATAGCGAGCCGAGCAGCAGCAGCCCGTTGATGCGCCGTCCCGTATCGTTGCGGCCGGCCAGCTTCCAGCACAGCGCACCACCCATCGAGCCGCAGGCGACGAAGATTTTCGCGTCCGGCGAGGCCTCGGCATAGTGGCCGATCAGCGCCGCGACCTGGGCCGCGCCCTTGTCGCCGAAATCGGTGAAATCGGGTGAGAGATAGAGGCCGCCATTGCCGGCCATCAGGTTCTTGATTCGGTTGAAGTTGCCGCCGAAGGTGAAGTCGTCGACGCCCTGCTTGCGGCTGCCGCCCTGCCCGTGCAGGTAAAGCACGATGATACCGGCGCCTTCGGTCTTGCCTACGGCGACATGCCTGACATCGCCGGCATCGGTTTTCAGCATCAAATCCCGCTGCACCTTGCGCACGCCGGTGTCGGTATACTTAGCCTGCACGCGCTTTTCCGGCACCTCGTCGCGGTCGTTGATGTCGCGCATCTCGCGATAGTCGATGACGGTGTAGGCGCCTTTGTCCGTGGACGAGAGCGTCGCCGGATAGGCGAAGAGGTCATCCTTGTAGGGTTTTAGTTCGAGCGCGTCGGCGTGAGCGGCAGAGAACAGGAAAAAGAGCGAAATCAGAAGGCTATGGAGCGCGGCCGCCCCCCTCTGGCCTGCCGGCCATCTCCCCCTCAAGGGGGGAGATTGGATATCACGCCGCCTTCCGCCAATCTTCAAAGCTGCAGGATAGACGCCGCCATCGAGGCTGCTGATCTCCCCCCTTGAGGGGGAGATGGCCGGCAGGCCAGAGGGGGGTAGAAGCGCTGAGGCAAGTAAAGAGAGAGCCATGCTAAAGGCATGCGTTTTTCGGCTTCGCTTTGTCAATCCTGCAGCACGCCGCCGGCGTCTTCCAGCGCCTCGCGGGTGTCGACATCGATCGCCGCGCCGTCGCCGATCTCGACGTCGATGACATCCAGTCCCTCGGCCTCGACCAGATGGCGGGCGCCGGTGTCGCCCTCGAGGTGAGCGATGCCTCCAAACAGCGCGCGTGGCAGCAGCACCGGATTGCCGCGGCGGCCGTCATGGGCGGCACGCACCACTGAGCGGCCGCCGTCCCTACGGAAGGCCTCGATCAACCGGTCGAGATCGGCCGATGAGATACCCGGCATGTCGCCGAGGACGATCATGGCGCCGGCCGCCTCGGCTCCAACGCGGGCAATGCCGGCTTTTAGAGACGAGGAAAGGCCGTCGGCAAAATCCGGATTGTCGGCGAAGATCACGTCGAGGCCGGTCAAGGCTTGGTGCACCCGCTCACGCTGGTGGCCGGTGACGACAACGGTGCTGGTTGCCTTCGAGGCCAGTGCGCGCTCGACTGTCCGGCGCACCAGCGGTTTGCCGTCGAACAGCGCCAGAAGCTTGTTCGGCCCGCCCATGCGGCTGGAGCGACCGGCGGCCAGAAGCACGATCTCGACCTTCAGCCCGGCTCTCGCCGGCAGCGGCTCGCGCGGCTGCGGCCGGGTCGGGATTTCCATCAAGAGGCCGCCAACGCCCATGCCGGCGATGTCCTTGGCGGTGACGTCGAGACCGGCGATCAGCCTGTCGAGCACCCAATCGAAACCGTTCTCCTTGGGGCTGCGGGCGCAACCGGGCGCGCCGATGACGCGCTTGCCGTCGAGCGTGCCCAGCACCAGCAGATTGCCGGGATCGACGGGCATGCCCGCGCGGATCACCGTGCCACCTGCTGCCTCGATCGCCGCCGGAACGACATCGTTGAAATCGCTCATCGCCGAGGCGCCGAAGATCACCACCATGTCGTTGTCGCGCGCCAGCGCGGCGGCGGCCTCGGCGACGGGCGCAATTTCGTGCGGCGTGCGGCGCTCCGTCGTCAGCCGGCCGCCGGAGCGTGCCAGCCGCGCTTCGGTGACGCGTAGCGTCTTGTCGAGCACGCTCGCCTTGATGCCGGGCAGCACCGTCTGGATGACGCCGATGCGCACCGGATGGTAGGCGTTGACGGCGAAGATCTCGCCGCCGGCGCAGATCTTTGTCACCGCATCGACAAGGGCCGAGGCAACGGCGAACGGGATGATCTTGACCGTCGCCACCATCTGGCCCTGCTCAACCGGCGCGTGCTGCGCCAGCGTGGCGATGGTGATGGTCGGGTCGACCGCATTGATGGCGTCGATCATGGCGGCATCGACGGTGAAGAGACCGGCGGCCTTGGCATGGAGGTTGACGCGGCCGGTCGCGGCCGGTTTTGCCTCTATGTTGCGGTGGGCCATGCTGGCAGCAATCTTTTCGGCCGCCGCATCCTCGCTGAGGTCATCGGCGGCAAGCACCGCCACGACGATCTCGGTAATGCCGGCCGCCTTCAGCACCGCCACGTCCTGCGTGCTCAGCCTGTGCGCCTTGCGGAAACGCCGCTCGCCCGCCGTCGTGGCATGCGCCAGCACCGCGCCTTGCGCCTTGTCGATTGGAACCGGACCGAATCTCACGCCGCAGCGCCTTTCGATTCCAGCCCGCGCGAGCGAAAGGCGTGGATCGTCTGCGCCAGGATGGCGACGGCGATCTCGGCCGGGCTCGCCGCGCCAATGTCGATACCGATCGGTGCGTGGATGCGGGCGATCTGGTCGGCGCTGGCGCCGAGCGCCAGCAGGCGCTCGACGCGCCTGGCGTGTGTTTTGCGGCTGCCGAGTGCGCCGACATAGAAACAGTTGGCGTCGAGCGCGGCCTTCAGTGCGAAATCGTCGATCTTCGGATCATGGGTTACGGCGGCGAGCGCCGTATAGCTGTCGAGCGGCTGGCGTTTCAGCACATCCTCCGGCCATTCGGCATGGAGTGCTACATCGGGAAAACGGTCCGGGGTGGCGAAGGCGGTGCGCGGATCGACGATCTCCAGGGGATAGCCGGCGATCCTGGCCATCGGCGCCAGCGCCTGACTGATATGGACGGCGCCGACTACCACCAGGCGCGGCTGCGGCAAATGCGCGTTGAGGAAGAAGGTGCGCCCTTCAGCCTCGACCGAACCGGAATTGCCGGTGCGAAATGCCTTGGCGATCGCTTGCCCGAGATCGCCGGCAACCTGGTCGCCTTCGCGCACGATGCGGTCGCGGCCGTCGCCGAGATCGGTGACCAGGATCGCGGCGCGGCGGGCCCGGCGTTCGGCATTGAGCGTTTTGAGAGCGTAGGGATCCATGCCTAACCGAGCCGCTCCACATAGACCTTGATGCGGCCGCCGCAGGACAGGCCGACCTGCCAGGCGGTTTCGTCGGCAACGCCGAACTCCAGCATTTTGGCCTTGCCGCTGTCGATGACGTCGATCGCCTCGCTTACCACGGCGCCCTCGACGCAGCCGCCCGAGACCGAGCCGTGGAAATTGCCTTCGGCGTCGATGACCAGATGACTGCCGACCGGCCTCGGCGCCGAACCCCAGGTCTCGACCACAGTGGCGATGGCGACATCCTTGCCGTCCTTCATCCAGCCTTCCGCGATGATCAAGGGGTCGCGGGCCTCATCGAGATAGATGCTGTTGTCCATGATCGCTTGCCTCAAAGTCTGTTTTTCTCTGGGAGCCTGTTTTCGGAATCCAATATGGCTATGCGGCGCGCCTGACACCAGCGTCCAGCCAGCGACGCGGATCGACCGAAGCGGCGGATTTCTTGTCCAGCGAGGCGCAGAGGTCGGCCAGCGCATCGAGATTGTGTACCGAGCGGAACTCGTCGACATGAGGCAGCATCGCTCTGACGCCGCGGGCGCGGGCCTCGAAACCGTCGAAGCGCAATAGGGGATTCAGCCAGATCAGCCGCCGGCAGGATTTGTGCAGGCGATCCATCTCCTCCGACAGGCCGGCGACATCGTCGCGCTCCAGCCCGTCGGTGATCAGCAGCACCACCGCACCCTGCCCGAGCACGCGGCGTGACCAGTGCTTGTTGAACACCGCCAGCGTATCGCCGATGCGGGTGCCGCCCGACCAGTCCTTCACCGCCGCCGAGCAGTCGGCAAGGGCGGCATCGGGGTCGCGATGGCGCATCTGCCGCGTGAGATTGGTCAGCCGCGTGCCGAAGACGAAGGTGTGCACGCGCCGCCGTTTTTCGGTCAGCGCATGCAGAAAGTGCAGGAAGATGCGCGTGTACTGGCTCATCGAACCGGAGATATCGGCGAGAACCACCAGCGGCGGATGCACTTCGCGGGCTGAGCGGAATTTCGGCAGGATCAGTTCGCCGCCGGTGCGCGCGGCCGAGCGCATCATGGCGCGTGGATCGATACGGCGGCCATGCAGGTCTGCCTTGAAGCGTCGGGTACGGACCATGTCGAACGGCAGCCGCAGCCGGGCAATCGCCTTCTTGGCGTCTGCCATCTCGTCGGCATTCATCTGGGCAAAGTCCTTGCCGCGCAGCACTTCATTCCCGGAGAAGGTTAGCCGGGCGTCGACTTCAATCTCCGGGATTTCCCTGACCGGCCGATTCTTCTCGTGGCCTTCGAACATGGCCTGGCTGACGCGGTTTTCTGCCGTGCGCGGCTTTTGCTTCTCCCTGGTGTCGGGCGCCACCGGCGAGAACATCGCCAGAAGTTTCTCGATCAGCTCGCGCGATTTCCAGAACAGCCGGAAGGCTTCGTCGAAAACAGGGTGATCCTCGTGCCGCGACACCAGCACGGCATGCAGCGTCCAGTAGAAATCGTCGCGCGAACCGATGCCGGCTGCCAGCACCGCCTCGATCCCATCCTTGACCGAAGCCGGCCCGACCCGCATGCCGGATTTGCGCAAGGTGCGGGCGAAATAGACGATGTTGTCGGCGATGCGCCCGTCTTCCGTCGCCTCTCTGGGGTCGGTCTCTTTGGGGTAAGCACCCGGCGCCTTCACTGCCCTACTCCGCCGCCGCCAGTTCGGCCTTGACCTCATCGAGGATGCGCCGGCCCTCGCCCGCGCCGATGCGGGCAATGTCGTCCTGGTATTTCAACAAAACGCCGATCGTGTCGGAGACGGTTTCGGGATCGAGCGCCACCTTGTCGAGTTCGGTCAGCGCGCCGGCCCAGTCGATGGTTTCGGCGACACCCGGCGCCTTGAACAGCTCGACCCGGCGCAGCTTCTGGATGAACGACACCACTTCCGCGGAAAGTCGGCTGTTGGCCTGCGGCACCTTGCGGCGCACGATCTCCAGCTCGCGCTCGGCATTGGGATAGTCGACCCAGTGATAGAGGCAGCGCCGCTTCAGCGCGTCGTGGATTTCGCGGGTGCGGTTGGTGGTGATGATGACGATCGGCGGCTCCTCCGCCTTGATCGTGCCAAGCTCGGGCACCGTCACCTGGAAATCGGACAGGATTTCGAGCAGGAACGCCTCGAAGGCTTCGTCGGTGCGGTCGAGCTCGTCGATCAGGAACACCGGGGCCGCACCCGCCTTACCGGTCAGCGCATCGAGCACCGGGCGGCGGATCAGGTATTTTTCGGAAAAGACATTGCGCTCCATGTCGGAGCGGTCGACCGAGCCTGCCGCCTCCTCCATGCGGATCTCTATCATCTGCGCGGCGTAATTCCACTCATAGACAGCGGACGAGACGTCGAGCCCTTCATAGCATTGCAGGCGGATCAGCCGGCGGCCGAGTGCCTGCGCCAGCACCTTGGCGATCTCGGTCTTGCCGACGCCGGCCTCCCCTTCAAGGAACAGCGGCCGCTGCATGCGCAGGGACAGGAACAGCACCGTTGCCAGCGAGCGGTCCGCGACGTAGTCCGCGCCGGTCAGGAGATCGAGCGTTTCGTCGATCGTCCGCGGCGCGGGGCGCGGTTTCAGCTCGGTCATTCTTTCTCCGTTGCCGCCTCTGCTCCGCTCTGCAGCACGTGGTAGTCGCGGGCGTGGTAGATCAGCGGCCGCAAATTATCGCCCATGCGCAGGCCTGTCACCTTGCCAAAAAGCACACGATGGGTGGCGAGATCCTTGGTGTCGATCAATTCGCAGTCGAAAACCGCAAGAGCGCCCTTCAGGGTAGGCGCGCCCGTCGATATGACATCCCACTCGCCAAGCCCGAAACGCTCATCGGCCGACAGCCCGGTCAGGCCTGAAAACGCCACCGATAGGGGCTGCTGGTGCGAAGCCAGCGTGTTCAGCGCAAACCGGCCGTTTTGCATGAACAGCTCGTTCTTGGCATTCTCGCGGTTGAGACAGACGAGAACCGTCGGCGGCGTGTCCGACACCGAACAGGCGGCAATCACCGTCGTGCCGCGTTTGCCGGCGGGCCCGTCGGTGGTCACCACATGGACGTGGCCGGCAAAATGCGCCATCGCGTCGCGATAGGCCTGAGGCCCTATGTCGTTCAACTTCAACACCGATAATTTTCCATAAGCGGGAACCCAAGCGTTATATATGGCGGCACACAATAGGCCACAAGCGAAGTGGTTGACGCCAATCCGCAATTCCCGTGTTGCGCCTGGGGCGGGCAGCCTTTAGGTCTTGGCACAAGAGACGCTGGAAGCATGCGACCGGCACGGAGGAATTCGTCGTCAGAATGCGACCCCCAACAGCTGTAATAGCGGCACTGCTCTGGCTGCTGCCGGCAAGCGCCGGCGCGCAGACGCTGCTTGTCGGCGTCGCCGCGCCCCTGTCCGGTCCGTCGGCGATCCTGGGCAAGCAGATCGAGGCGGGTGCTGCCCTGGCAGCAGAAGCCAACGGCGCCGAGATCAAGACGGTCGACGATGCCTGCACCGCCGATGGCGGGGCTGCCGCCGCCAGGGAATTCGCCGCTGCGAAGGTCGATATCGTCGTCGGCTTCCTCTGCACCGAGGCGATCCAGGCGGCGCTGCCGATCCTCAAGGACGCCAACATACCGGTCATCACCGTTGGCGTGCGCACCGAAAGCCTGACCGATCGCCGCGCCAAAACCGGCTGGCCGGTCTACCGGCTGGGGCCACGCGGCGACGACGAGCGCAATGCCGTGGCCGGCATCCTGACCCGGCTGTGGCAGAGCGAATTGTTCGCCATCGTCGATGACGGGACCATCTATGGCCGCGAAATCGCCGAGACGCTGCGCGCAGCGGCCGAACAGGCGGCGCTGAAGCCGGTCTTCACAGACACGTTCCGGCCCCAGCTCGACAACCAGATCGGGCTGATCGGCCGGCTGAAGAAATCAGGCGCGACGCATGTCTTTGCCGGTGGCGACGGCGACGACATCGCCATTATGGGCCGCGACGCCGGCCAGCTCGAGGCCGGCATCGTCTTTGCCGGCGGCGAGAATTTGCGCACGCCACCCGGCGATGTGCCTTACGCCATCGGCACGCTGATGATCGCGCCGCCGGAATGGGCCGATGTCGCCGATCCCAAGGTGCTGGCGGCGTTTACGGCCAAAAACATCGCGCCGGATGGCTATGCCTTGCCGGCCTACGCGGCGGTGGAGATTGCCAAGGCGGCCTCGGCCGCGCCCGAGACCTCGGGCAAAGGGCTGGCCGACGCGCTAACCGGGCATGATTTCACCACCGCGATCGGCCCGCTGCGGTTCGACGACGAAGGCGATCTGAGCCAAAACCTCTATCGCGCCTTCCGCTTCGACGGGACGCGTTTCGTGCCGGCGGAGAAGAATTGATGTTTCGCACCGGGCCGCGCAATCTGATCACCGATGTCGCCGGCCTGCGCGTCGGCAACGCGTCGGACGCAAGGTTGAAATCGGGCGTCACGACCGTGCTGTGCGATGAACCGGCGGTCGGTGGCGTGCAGATCCTCGGCGGCGCGCCGGGCACGCGCGAGACCGACCTGCTCGAACCGCACAATTCCATCGAGGCGGTTCATGCCGTCGTGCTGTCGGGCGGCTCGGCCTTCGGCCTCGACGCCGCATCGGGGGTGCAGGCGGCGTTGCGTGAAAACGGCATAGGCATCGATGTCGGCGGCTTTCGCGTGCCGATCGTGCCGGCGGCGATCCTGTTCGACCTGCGCAATGGCGGCGACAAGGATTGGGGCCGTTATCCTCCCTACCGCGACCTCGGCTACCAAGCCGCCCAGGCGGCAACAGTCGACTTTCCGCTCGGCACAATCGGCGCCGGCACCGGGGCGCTGAGTTCCGGGCTGAAGGGCGGCCTCGGCTCTGCCTCGACCGTGCTCGACAGCGGCGTCACCATCGGCGCACTGGCCGCCGCCAACCCGACCGGCTCGGTGACGATTGCGCGTACACGCTATTTCTGGGCGGCGCCATTCGAGATCGGCGATGAATTCGGAGGCCTCGGCTATCCCTCGCCGATGCCGGACGACGCCAGGCGGATCCTGTTGAAATACCGCGACAAGCGTGTCGGTGGACAAGCCGAGGCCGGAGGCAACACCACCATCGCCGTCATCGCCACCGACGCCGTGCTGACCAAGGCGGCAGCCAAGCGGCTGGCCATTTCAGCGCATGACGGTTTCGTGCGCGCCATCTGGCCCGTGCACACGCCGGCTGACGGCGATCTGGTGTTCGCGCTGGCGACGGGGAAGAGCGGCACAGAACTCAGCGCCGACGATGCCGTCGATTTCTTTGCCGCCGCCGGCGCCACCATGGCGCGCGCCATCAGCCGCGGCATCCACGCCGCGACGCCGGCCGATGGCGATCTGTTTGCGGTGTGGTCGTCGCGCTGACTTTCAGTCAGGTCGGGTCGGACTCCTCTTCCTCGAAGCTGACCGCGACATCCGAATTCGCCGACAGCCAGACTTTCTGGCCCTCGACCTCGGCAAGCAGGCTCAAGGGAATGTAGTGGTGATGCCCCTGATGGGCGCCCTCGCCGCTGTCGGCCTTGGTCAACTTGATCCGCTCGCCATCGACCCTGTCGACGGTGCCGATGTGAACGCCGTCGGCGCCGACCACTTCCATATGCTCGCGAATCTTGCTGGCCTCAGTCATGGGGTGTTCTCCTTTTGAAAACGATCGACGATAACAAACAGAGGCGAAATTGGATGCATCGCCTTTTGAATAGCACGATGTTTTGACTGTCTCGTGATAGGGAACGATCGAACCAAGGCAGGCGGAGCGGAACCCCGATGCGAAATCTCGTCCTGATTGGCGTTTGCCTGCTGGTCCATCTGGCATCCGCCATGGCCGCCCGAGCGGGCGATGTCGCCGAGCTTGAAATCCTCGGCTTCAGCAAGGATGGCAGCGTCTTCGCCTTCGAGGAATATGGTGTGGCAGACGGTTCGGGCTTTCCCTATGCCAATCGCTACTACATCGACACCGCCGACGACACGTTCCTGAAGGGCACGCCAATCCGGGTCCGGCTAGAGGATGAGACCGCCTCGCTCGAGACGGCCCGTCAGCAAGCCAGGCAAAAAGGCGAAGCAATCATTGCCCAGGTCGAGCTTACCGCCAACCGCGGCATCACCGCCGGCTTCAACCCGGTGACCGAACTGTCGGCCGACCCGTTCCGCATGGTGGTCAACCCACGGCCGATCTTTTCGCCGGTCGACCCGCCGCTGGAATTCCGGCTCGACGAGATCGGCATGAACGACACCGAAAGCTGCCAGAGCCAAGGCGAGGTCAACGGTTTTCGCTTGCTGCGGATCGAGGCCAGGGATGGCGGCCAGACCCATCTGCTGCATGAGGATAAATCGATCCCGAAAAGCCGTGGCTGCCCGAACGGCTACCGGATCGGCGCGGTGCAGACATTTTCGATGGACGGCATCAGCGCCTATGCGGTGCTGATCGCGGTGCGCCAATACGGCTTCGAAGGGCCGGATTTTCGCTGGATCGCCGTGACCGGACGCCTGTGACATCGCTCGATCAATCCAGTTGGCGCAAGCGCGCCGGAAATCGCGTCAGCCGCGCCATGCCATCGACGGGCACGGCGCTTGTCGGCGCCTTGCTGTGGGCGATGGCCATGGGCGCCAGCGCGCTGACCGGTCTTTGGCTCGACAATTGGGAGACCCCGGAAAAGATCCGCTTCGTCGCCCTGCTGTTTGCGACCGGCGCGGCATTGGCCTTTCCCGTCGGGTTGTTCGCGGCGCGGCTGGTCTCGCTGGACCGGCACTGGGAGGTGGCGTTCGCCGCCGCCTTCGTCTGCCTGCTTGCCACGACGCTCGCCTTCACCGGCGGGTTGTTTGCGCTGCAATACCGCTCCTATTATGCCGAATGGCACGCGGAGGCCTTCACCGCCCGGTGGGCGTTCGAACTGGTCTTCACCTCGCTGACGGCGCTCTACCAGTTCGTGGTGCTGGGTATCAGGCTCTATTTTCCGCTCGGATTCATCGCGCTTGCCGCCGCCAGCGTGTGGTTTGCACGCCAGCAGCGTTGAGCATTCGGTCCGCCTCTGATAGGAGGCGCACTTAACCACCGACATATCAGGACTGACGGATGATCCCTCGCTATTCCCGGCCGGAAATGGTCGCCATCTGGTCGCCGGAAACCCGCTTCCGCATCTGGTTCGAAATCGAGGCCCATGCCTGCGATGCGCTGGCTGAGCTCGGCGTCATCCCCAGGGAAGCCGCCAAGACCATCTGGGAAAAGGGCAACGCGGCAAAATTTGACGTCGGCAAGATCGACGAGATCGAGGCCGTGACCAAGCACGACGTCATCGCCTTCCTCACCCATCTGGCCGAATTCGTCGGGCCGGATGCGCGTTTCATCCACCAGGGCATGACCTCGTCAGATGTTCTCGACACCTGCCTTGCGGTGCAGCTCGGCCGCGCCAGCGATATCCTGCTGGCCGACCTCGACGGCCTGCTCGCCGCGCTGAAGCGCCGGGCCTTCGAGCACAAGGACACCGTCACCATCGGCCGCAGCCACGGCATCCACGCCGAGCCGACCACGTTCGGCGTCAAGCTGGCGCAGGCCTATGCCGAGTTCTCGCGCTGCCGCGAGCGGCTGGTGCACGCGCGAGAGGATATTGCCACCTGCGCCATATCGGGCGCGATCGGCACCTTCGCCAACATCGATCCCTATGTCGAAGAACATGTGGCGAAAAAGCTTGGGCTGAAGCCGGAGCCGGTGTCGACGCAGGTCATCCCTCGCGACCGCCATGCCATGTTCTTTGCCACGCTCGGCGTCATCGCCTCGTCGGTCGAGCGGCTGGCGACCGAGATCCGCCATCTGCAGCGCACCGAGGTGCTGGAAGCGGAAGAGTATTTTTCGCCGGGCCAGAAGGGCTCGTCGGCAATGCCGCACAAGCGCAACCCGGTGCTGACCGAAAACCTCACCGGCCTTGCCCGCATGGTGCGCTCCATGGCCTTGCCGGCGATGGAGAATGTCGCGCTCTGGCACGAGCGCGACATTTCGCATTCCTCGGTCGAGCGCATGATCGGCCCGGACGCCACGATAACACTCGATTTCGCGCTGTCGCGGTTGACCGGCGTCATCGACAAATTGCTGGTCTATCCCGACAACATGCTGAAGAACATGAACAAGTTCCGTGGCCTTGTGCATTCGCAGCGCGTGCTTTTGGCGCTGACGCAAGCCGGCGTCAGCCGCGAGGACGCCTACCGCCTGGTGCAGCGCAACGCCATGAAGGTATGGGAACATGGCGCTGATTTCCTTGAGGAATTGTTGGCCGACAAGGAAGTCACCGCAGCGCTGCCCGAAGCCGAGATCCGCGAGAAATTCGACCTGGGCTATCACACCAAGCATGTCGATACGATCTTCAAGCGGGTTTTCGGATAGGATCTTCCATGCGGCTGGCTGTCCTTTCCGACATCCATGGGAATCTGCGCGCGCTTGAGGCGGTTCATGCGCAGATCAAAGACGCTTCTCCCGACATCATCGTCAATCTGGGCGATTGTCTCTCCGGGCCGCTATGGCCTGAAGAAACCGCGCAATATCTGATTGCACAGAATTGGCCGACCGTGCGCGGCAATCACGACCGTGTGCTGGTCGAGCCGCCTGCTTCCGGGTTGGAAGACGTCGATGCTTTCACCCACCAATGCCTGTCCCAGGCGTCATTGACCTGGCTCTCGGCATTGCCGGTCACCCTGTCGCCTGCCCAGGACATCCTGCTTTGCCATGGCAGCCCCAGTGACGACGACGTGTTCCTGCTCGAGGAAGACGGAGGCAGCCACTTCCACCCGTCCAATGAAAAGCAGATCAGGCACAAGCTGGGCAGCGCCGGCGCCGGGCTGACCTTGTGCGGCCATACACATACGCCGCGCGTTGTGCGCTTGTCGGACAACCGGACAATCCTCAATCCCGGCAGTGTCGGCGTCCAGGCATTCCCAGGTTTGACTGTGACCGGCAGTCCGGATGCCCGCTATGCCCTTGCCACGCGCAAGGACAGACAATGGTCGTTCAGCCATCATACGGTCAGCTATGACTGGACCGAAGCATCCGGCCGCGCCACGGCGACCGGATTCGACAGCTGGGCGCATGGGCTGCTGACGGGCTACGCCGCCAATTCCTTGTAAGAACCGAGCAGACGCTCAGCCTGGGGCGCCTGGCACGGTGCGGATCACCGTGCCCCACGGATCTTCCCGTGTGATGTCAGCGGTTGTCTTGTCCGAGCGCATCTCGACCCAGGCCAGCCCTGAGCGGGACGGATCGCGGCGCCCGGCGCCGGCGCTGTGCCACGAATTGCCACCGATATGATGGTGGTAGCCTCCCGACGACAGGAACACCGCCTGCCCTCCATACTTAGCGACCGTGTCGAAGCCAAATTCGTCGTGCCACCAGGCCTCGGCATCTTCCGGCCGGCCGACGCGCAGATGGACATGGCCGATAATGCTGTTTTGCGGCGCGCCCTGCCAGCCGGCGTCACCGGCCGGCACGCTGCCAACCACGGCGGCCAGATTCAGCCGCTCGGTCGCCATGGCGATCTTGTCGCCGTTCCACTTCCACTCCTGCGGCAGACGGTCCCTATAGATTTCAATGCCGTTGCCTTCGGGGTCGGTCAGGTACAAAGCCTCGCTGACCAGATGGTCGGAGGCGCCCTCGATGCGGATTTTGTTGGCGGCGGCATGGTTTATCCAACGGCCGAGATCGGCGCGGCTGGGCAGAAGGAAAGCGGTGTGGAAAAGGCCGGCGCTGCGCGCATCGTCGGGCTTGGCCGCTGCGTCAGGCTCGATCACCAGCAGCGGGCGCTCGGCAGCGCCCAGCGTGATGGCGCCATCGGCGCGGCTCAATTCCTGCAGGCCGACAACAGCCCGGTAGTAATCGGCAAGTCCTTCGGCGTCGCGCGCCTTCAGGCCCACGCGTGACACGCTGACGGGGGTCGTCGCGGCAAAAGGCAGTTCGCTCATAAAACTCTCCGTTCAGCGCGTTATCCCTAGGGCGCGCACCAGCCTATTCTGTTGTCCATCTCTCCCCGCCTCAAATCGTCGATCCCGATCGTTCACACAAGATGGAAAGAATCGAACAGGTTGTTCACGATTGTGATGCACCGCATGCGTCAGCGCGGGTTGCACGAGACACGGTCGCTCGCTATCTCAGCGCCATGAAAGTCAAAGACGCAGATATTCTGATCGTGCCGGGCTACACCAATTCCGGCCCCGAACACTGGCAGACACGCTGGCAATCGAAACTGTCGACGGCGCGTCGGGTCGAACAGGCGGAGTGGTCGAAGCCGGTGCGCGAGGACTGGACGACGAGCGTGGCGAACGCTGTCAACGAGGCCGAGCGGCCGGTGGTGATCGTTGCCCATTCGCTCGGTGTGGCGGCCGCGGTGCAGGCCATTCCGCAGTTCAGGAAGCCGGTCGCCGGCGCGTTTTTTGTCGCACCGCCCGACGTCGCCAACCCGGAGATAAGGCCGCGTCACCTGATGACCTTTGGCCCCTATGCGCGCAAACCGCTGCCCTTCCCGTCCATCGTCATCGCCAGCCGCAACGATCCGTTCTGCGCCTTCGAGGTTGCCGAGGGCATTGCCGCTGCCTGGGGTTCGCTGTTCATCGATGCCGGCGAAACCGGTCACCTCAATGAGGATGCCGGCTTCGGCCCGTGGCCGGAAGGGTCGATGACCTTCGCCAAGTTCCTGACCGACCTCAAGGCCTGACCGGGCAAGGCACCACGCCTCAGCCCTTGATCGAATCGTTCATGCTTTTGATGAGTGTCTTTGCGCCGAGCGAAATCAGCGCATGGTCCGAGCCCATCGCCAGCAGCCGGTAGCCCATCGCCACGACGCGGCCGGCAATCGCCGGCTCAACGACGTAGATTGCCGCATGCTTGCCCGCCTTGCGCGTCCGCTCGGCGATGGAGGTGACGGTTTCCATCATGCTTTCCAGCGTCGAATTGACGGTGGCGCCATTCGACCAGGCGATGGAGAAATCCGATGGGCCGAGGAAGATGCCGTCAATGCCCGGCGTGTCGAGGATGCCGTCCAGCGCATCGAGTGCGGCGCGCGTTTCGACCATGGCAAAGGCCATGGTGCGTTGATTGGTGTCGCGCAGCCATTCGGCGTGGTCGCCTTTGCCATGGCGCGGAAAAGCATAGGTCGGGCCCCAGGAGCGCTCGCCCATCGGCGGATATTTCATCGCCGCGGCAAAGAGTTTTGCATCGGCCACCGAATTCACCATCGGTGCAATCACCGCCTCGGCACCGAAATCGAGGGCGCGGCTGGCCATGTCGAAGCGGCCGACCGGAATGCGCACTAGCGCCGGCTTGTTGGCGGCCAGCACCGGCACCAGCCCGCGCAGGACCGAGTCCTCGTGGTGTCCGCCATGCTGCATATCGAGGGTGACGGCGTCAAAACCCTGCTTGGCGATGATTTCGACCGTCAAAGCGTCCGGAACGCCGGACCAGGCGGTGAACAGCGTTTCATCCGCCGCCAGGCGTGACTTCAGGGACATGGTGCTTTCCTCGTTGGGTAGAGCCTTGTAACAGGCCCACGCACAGTTTCAGCCGGAAAAGGCTGAAAAGGCAAAGAAAAACCGCCCGGCTGGACCGGGCGGTCGATTGGTCCAGCGCTACTCGCTCTAGGTGTTCTTGATCTGCTCGATCGCCTGCGCCATCAGTTCGTCCATGGTGCGGCGGATCTGGTGATCCGACTGGTCGACGCCGGCGGCGTCGAAATCCTTGCGGATCTTGCGGAATACGTCGTGATCGCCGGCTTCCTCGATATCGGAAACCACAACTTCCTTGGCATAGGCGTCGGCGTCAGTGCCGGACTTGCCCAGCTTTTCGGCTGCCCACAGGCCAAGCGCCTTGTTGCGGCGTGCCGAAGCCTTGAAGCGAAGTTCTTCGTCGAAGGCGAATTTGCGCTCAAAACCCTCTTCGCGGTCTTTCATGCTGCTCATGGCTTCCCTCCGATGAAATCGATTCGCGTTGGTGATGGATATGTGTGCTGCCGCAGCACAAACCAAAAGGGCGCAGGCCGGTCAATATGCTACATCGCTTGCTGCGCTGCGGCATTTCATTCCTGAAAGCGGTCGATGGAAAGGATTTGCCGATTGAGCAAACGCTGTGATTGGGATAGACCCGGCATTGAACCCCACCCGTCGCCGCACCAATTTAGGCAGACGGACAGGAACTGGTCGCTTGCCGCCTGCCCGCAAATCCAGAGAAAAATCAGATGAAAAATCGCCGCCGCATTTATGAAGGCAAGGCCAAGATCCTCTATGAGGGACCGGAACCGGGCACACTTATCCAGTTCTTCAAGGATGATGCGACCGCATTCAACAAGAAGAAACATGAGGTCATCGACGGCAAGGGTGTGCTCAACAACCGCATTTCCGAGTACATCTTCAACCATCTGAACCGCATGGGCATTCCGACCCACTTCATCCGCCGGCTCAACATGCGCGAGCAGTTGATCAAGGAAGTCGAGATCATTCCGCTCGAAGTGGTGGTGCGCAATGTCGCCGCCGGCTCGCTGTCCAAGCGCCTCGGCATCGAGGAAGGCACCGTTCTGCCGCGCTCGATCATCGAATTCTATTATAAGGCCGATGCGCTCGACGATCCGATGGTGTCGGAAGAGCACATCACCGCTTTCGGCTGGGCAAGCCCGCAGGAGATCGACGACGTCATGGCGCTGGCCATCCGCGTCAACGACTTCCTCTCCGGCCTGTTCATGGGTGTCGGCATCCAACTCGTGGATTTCAAGATCGAATGCGGCCGCCTGTTCGAGGGCGACATGATGCGCATCGTCGTTGCCGACGAGATCTCGCCGGATTCGTGCCGGCTGTGGGACGTGGCAACGCAGGACAAGCTCGACAAGGACCGTTTCCGCCGCGATATGGGCGGCCTCGTCGAAGCCTATCAGGAAGTTGCCCGCCGCCTTGGCATCATGAACGAGAACGAGCCGCCGCGCCCGACCGGCCCGGTGCTCGTCGCCTCGACCGACGGCCTCAAAGGCAAGCCGCACTAAGTCTTCATTTCTTGACGCAATTCCGGACGGAAAACCGCTTCACACTTTTCCTGGAATTGCTAAGTCTTCGAACAGGAACCTGTCCAGCATGATCAAGGCCCGCATCACCGTCACCCTCAAGAACGGCGTGCTCGACCCGCAGGGAAAAGCCATAGAGCACGCTCTGTCCGGACTGGGGTTCGGCGGCGTCGGCCAGGTGCGGCAGGGCAAGGTCTTCGACCTCGAGCTCTCAGAGACCGACAAGGCCAAGGCTGAAGCCGATCTGAAAGCCATGTGCGACAAGCTGCTGGCGAATACGGTGATCGAGAATTACGCGGTGGAGATCGCTTGATATGAAATCAGCTGTCGTTCTTCTCCCCGGCCTCAACCGCGACCGCGACATGATTGCGGCGCTGACCAAGATTTCCGGGCAGGCGCCGGCGACCGTCTGGCAGACCGACACCGAAATCCCCGATGTCGACCTGATCGCCATTCCCGGCGGCTTCTCCTTCGGCGATTATCTGCGCTGCGGCGCGATTGCCGCGCGGATGCCGGTAATGCGGGCAGTCGCTGAAAAGGCCGCCAAGGGCGTCATGGTCATTGGCGTCTGCAACGGGTTCCAGATTCTGGTCGAGGCCGGCCTGCTGCCCGGCGCGCTGATGCGCAATGCTTCGCTGAAATTCGTTTGCCGTGAGGTGAAGCTGCAGATCGCCAACGCCAACACCATGTTCACCCGCCGCTATCAGCCGGGCCAAATCATCCGCACGCCGGTTGCGCATCATGACGGCAATTATTTCGCCGATGCCGACACGCTTGCGCGCCTCGAGGGCGAAGGACAGGTTGTGTTCCGCTATGCCGAAGGCACCAATCCCAATGGCTCGATGAACGACATTGCCGGTATCGTCAGCGAGAAGGGCAATGTGCTCGGCCTGATGCCGCATCCCGAAAACCTGATCGAGGCAGCGCATGGCGGAAGCGACGGCCGCGCCCTGTTCGAAGGCGCGCTCGGCATCGCCGCCTGATATCTCTTCGAATTCCTTTCAAAACGCGGGGGCGGTTGACCATGAGACTGACGATTGTTCGCCTGGGTCCCCTGGCTGCTGCCGGCTTGGCGTTGGCGTCCTGCCAGTCCAGCCCGAAGAGCGCGCCGGTCCCCACGGGCAAGAGCGCTTCGCTGCTGGCCATGGAACAGGTGGCGATATCGGCCCACAAATGCTGGATCGCCAGCAAGGATCCCGCCTTCAAATCCTATCAGATGGCCAATGAGCTGAATTCGTTCAGCGGCACGCCGCGCTTCCTGCTGGTGCCGGCCAAGCATTATGGCGGCAAGCCGCTGCTGGTCGTCCAGGCGCAAGGCAATTCCAGCCGCGTCGACGTGTTCGGTCCGCTGATGGACGATCCGCTCGGCGCGCGCATCGGATCCGACATTGCGCGCTGGCAAACGGGCAACCCCTCCTGCAACGCGGCCGCCTGACGCCATGGGCCGCTTCCTGCAGTTTGCGGGATTGATCATCGGTCTGGCCGGGCTTGTCCTGCAAGCGTGCATCACCATCCCGGCATCGATGGAAGCCGGCCGCAGTTTTCTCGGCTCCATCGTCTTTCTGTTCAGCTTCTTCACCATCCTGACCAACATCGGTGCAGTGCTGGTCCATGTCTCGCTGCTGTCGCCTTCGGGCTACGCCTGGCTGCCGGCCTTTGCCGGGCCGCGGATGCGGGCGGGCGTGGCGGTGTCAATCGCCCTGGTCTTCATCGTCTATGCCACGGTTCTGGCGCAGCTCTGGCAGCCGCAAGGGCTGTTTCTGCTCTGCGACGTGCTGCTCCATTACGTGACGCCGGTGCTGTTCGTGCTGTGGTGGCTGGTGGCTGGCGCCGACGGCAGGACACGGTGGAGCGACATTTCCTGGTGGATGGCCTATCCGATCGCCTATCTCGCCTACGCGTTGGCGCGCGCGCCGATCGCAGGCGAAGTGCCCTATCCGTTCCTCGACGCCGCCAAGAACGGCGTGGCCAGCGTCGCGCTTGCGGCGCTGGCCGTCACCGGGGTTTTCCTGGTGCTTTGCATCCTCGCCGTGCTTGCCGACAAGGGCGTCTCACGCCTCAGGCTCCGCGCACCCGTCGTTGACGAACCGGCTCCGGGTCAGTCCCAGAGCCGTCGGATCCCTTCACGGTAGGCGTCGCCACGCGAAACACCGATATCCCTGAGTTGCTCGTCGGTCATTTCGAGCAAAGCCAGGCGGCCGCGACGGCGCTCGATCAGCACGTCGATCCATCGCGCCAGCGATCTGACCACATCCACGATCCGGCCGACAAAGCCTCGCCGGCTGGACGGGCTCGGCCCGACCAATTCAATGCCCGCGCAGCGGATTGTCTCGATTGTATCCATTGTCTTTCTGCCAACCTTGCAAATTGTACCCATCTTGGTACGGTTCTGATATGCATTGACACCCGATCTGGTGCAATATACAGAATTGTCACCATGACAAATTGGCTCCCTGACCTTACCATCGGTTCCGGCCCGCTTTACCAGCGCCTTGCCGACAGCATCGAGTCGGACATCGACAAGGGCGTCATCGATGCCGGGGCAAAATTGCCGCCGCAGCGCGATCTCGCCTATGATATCGGCACGACGGTCGGCACGATCGGCCGAGCCTATCAGCTGCTGCGCGAGCGCGGCCTGGTGAGCGGCGAAGTCGGTCGCGGGACCTATGTGCTGGCGCAGCAATCGGAAGCGTCACCCGAATTCGCCGAGCCTGCCGTGCAAGGCACGCGCTATGTCGATGCGCCGCCCGGCAAGCTGCGTTTCGACAGCACTGCCGCGCCCGACATCGGCCAGGGCGCCATTGTCGCTGACATGCTCTCGCGCACGGTGCAGGATCACCCGCACGAGATTTCGAGCTACACCAGGGATTTTCCGGAGCGCTGGTTCGAGGCCGGCGCCCGCTGGCTGTCGCGCAATTCGTTCCGTCCGGCGGCCGACACCATCGTTCCCACGCTTGGCACACATGCCGCGGTGATGGCGGCGATTGCGGCACTGACCACACCGGGCGACTATGTCGCCTTCGAGCACCTCACCTATTCGCAGATCGCCCGCAGCGCCGGGCTGATCGGGCGGCGCATAGCACTGGTGGCATCGGACGAAGAAGGCCTCGATCCCGAGGATTTCGAACGCGTCTGCGCGCAAAAGCACCCGAAGATGATCTTCCTGATGCCGACGGTGCAGAACCCGACGCTGGCGATCCTGTCGGTTTCGCGCCGCGAGGCGATCGCTCGTGTCGCGCGCGCGTACAATGTCATCGTCATCGAGGACGATCTCTATGGCGGCCTGACCGAAGATCCGACGCCGCTCATCGCCGAATATGCACCCGAGCGCACCATTGTCGCCGGCGGTCTGTCGAAATCGGTCGCGGCAGGTGTTCGCGGCGGCTGGCTCTCCTGCCCGCCCGCCTATCGCCATCGCATCCGCGTCGCCCACAAGATGATGACCGGCGGGATGCCGTTCCTGCTGGCGGAGGTGAATGCGCGGCTGGTGCTGTCTGGGCAGGCTGGCGATATCCGCAAACGCAGCATTGCCGAAATTGCCGCCCGCATCGCCATCGTGCGCGAGACACTGGCGGGTTTCGCCTTCAAGTCACACGGCAGCGTGCCCTTCGTCTGGCTGACGCTGCCCGATCCCTGGCTGTCCGGCACTTTCAGGAGCGCATGCCTCGAAAATGGCGTGCTCCTCGACGACGAGGACGAGTTCAAGGCGGGGCGTTCCGAGCAGGTTTTTCACGGCGTGCGTTTCGGCGTCTCGCAGCCAAGGCGGCGCGAGGACATCACCGGCGGCGTCGCGGTGATCCGGCGGCTGCTGGAGGAAGGCCGCGCCGGCTACGACAGTTCGTCCTGAATCGTTGGCGCTAAACCGTGCCCCTGCGTACCGATCTCAGGTTCAGCCCTCTGCCTTGAAGTTTTTGGCTTCCTTCGCGCCCTTGTCCTTGCCGTGCTTCTCGGCCAGGTCCTTGGCCTGCTTGGGCGAAACGTCGGTGGTCTCGGCAATATGCATGGCCTCCTTGTCGGAGAGGCGATTGTCTTTCTTGCCTTGCTTGGTGGCCATGTCGAAATCTCCTGATTGGTTTGAGGCCTAACGGCCGGGATGCCATACCGTTCCCCAGCGGCTCCCCGCTACCATCGTCGCCCTGTGGTTTTCCGGCGTTTTTCGTCATCCAATGGGGTGTATCACGCCAAAGCTTGCGATATGAGGGGACTCAAATTCCCCTCTCCCATGGACATCAATCGCCGCCCATGACCATTTCCAATTCCGTGCCGATCACCCCGGAACTCATCGCCGCGCATGGGCTGAAGCCCGACGAATACCAGCGCATCCTCGACCTGGTCGGGCGCGAACCGAGCTTTACCGAACTCGGCATCTTCTCGGCGATGTGGAATGAGCACTGCTCCTACAAATCCTCGAAGAAATGGCTGCGCACGCTGCCGACCACCGGGCCTCAGGTCATCCAGGGTCCGGGCGAGAATGCCGGGGTGGTCGATATCGGCGATGGCGACTGCGTCGTCTTCAAGATGGAGAGCCACAACCATCCCTCCTACATCGAGCCCTACCAGGGTGCGGCGACCGGCGTCGGCGGCATATTGCGCGATGTCTTCACCATGGGCGCGCGGCCGATTGCGGCGATGAATGCGCTGCGCTTCGGCGCACCCGACCATCCCAAGACCAGGCACCTGGTCAGCGGTGTGGTTTCCGGCGTTGGCGGCTACGGCAATGCGTTCGGCGTGCCGACGGTCGGCGGCGAGGTCAATTTCGACGCCCGCTACAACGGCAACATCCTGGTCAACGCCTTTGCCGCGGGCCTCGCCAAGACCGATGCGATCTTCCTGTCGGAAGCCAAGGGCGTAGGCCTGCCGGTCGTCTATCTCGGCGCCAAGACCGGCCGCGACGGCGTCGGCGGCGCCACGATGGCCTCGGCCGAGTTCGACGACAAGATCGACGAGAAGCGCCCGACCGTGCAGGTCGGCGATCCCTTCACCGAAAAATGCCTGCTCGAAGCCTGCCTTGAACTGATGGCGTCCGGCGCCGTCATCGCCATCCAGGACATGGGTGCGGCCGGCCTCACCTGTTCGGCGGTCGAGATGGGCGCCAAAGGCGACCTCGGCATCGAGCTTCACCTCGACCAGGTGCCGGTGCGCGAAGAGCGCATGAGCGCCTATGAGATGATGCTGTCGGAGAGCCAGGAGCGCATGCTGATGGTGCTGCGCCCGGAGAAGGAAAAGGAAGCCGAGGCGATCTTCCACAAATGGGGCCTCGACTTCGCCATTGTCGGCAAGACCACCGACGATCTGCGCTTCCGCGTCATTCACCAGGGTGACGAGGTCGCCAACCTGCCGATCAAGGACCTTGGCGACAAGGCGCCGGAATATGACCGCCCCTGGGTCGAGCCGAAGAAGCCTGCGGCGCTTGCCGCCGGCGATGCGCCGAAGGCCGATGTCGCCGATGCGCTGTTGAAACTGCTCGGCGGGCCGGACCTGTCGTCGCGCCGGTGGGTGTGGGAGCAGTACGACACGCTGATCCAGGGCAATTCGCTGCAGCTTCCGGGCGGCGACGCCGGCGTTGTGCGCGTCGAAGGCCATCCGACCAAGGCGCTCGCCTTCTCCTCCGACGTGACGCCGCGCTATTGCGAGGCCGACCCGTATGAAGGCGGCAAGCAGGCTGTGGCCGAATGCTGGCGCAACCTTACCGCCACCGGCGCGCTGCCGCTGGCGGCGACGGACAACCTCAATTTCGGCAATCCGGAACGGCCTGAGATCATGGGCCAAGTGGTCGGCGCGGTGAAAGGCATTGGCGATGCCTGCCGCGCGCTCGGCTTCCCGATCGTGTCGGGCAATGTCTCGCTCTACAATGAAACCAACGGCCAGGGCATCCTGCCGACGCCGACCATCGGCGGCGTCGGGCTGATTGCCGACTGGTCGAAGATGACCCGTATCGGCTTTGCCGCCGAGGGCCAGATGATCCTGCTGGTCGGCGCACCCGCAAGCTGGGGCAGCCATCTCGGCCAGTCCGCCTATTTCAGGGACATCCATGGCCGTACCGACGGGCCGCCGCCATCCGTCGACCTCGCCCATGAAAAGCGCGTCGGCGACCATGTCCGCGCGCTAATCGCGTCGGGCGTCGTCACCGCGGCGCATGACCTTTCCGATGGCGGCCTGGCGATAGCTCTGGCCGAAATGGCGATGGCGTCCGGCATCGGCGCCACAATTCCGGGGCTCGCCGGCACCGACCCGATCCCGGTCTGGTTCGGCGAAGACCAGGGCCGCTACCTGCTGACGCTGTCCGTCGATCCGCAGAGCAAGGAATGGGACGCCATCCGCGAGGAACAGAGCAAGCTCGGCATCTTTGCGCCATGGATCGGCTCGACCGGTGGAAACGAACTGAAGCTCGGCGATGCCAGGGCGATCCCGGTCAGCGAATTGACCGCCGCCCACGAAGGCTGGTTCCCGAACTTCATGGACAAGTCCAGTTGACCAGCCTGGCAGCCCGGACGCTGATCGCAGTCGTCTTCTGGCCGTCGCTGTTCTTCTTCTGGTTCCTCGGGCCGTTCGTCTTTTTCCTGCTGTCGACGACCTCGAGCGAGGTCTGTCCGCTGCTGGAAAGGCGTGACCAGTTCCTTGAGGCGGCCAATGGCACACTGCCGATGCTGGCTTTGCAGAGCCTGATCTATGCGATTCCCATCGTCTGCCTGGTGCTGTGGAGCCGCCTTTTGAACCCGGCGCGCGCAAGGCATGTCGCCACCTGCATCAAGCTCTTTGCCGTTGCGGTCATTACCGGCGCGCTGTGGGAATACGGCTCATCGCTGATCTGCGATGGCTATGGCCAACCATTCTTTTCGCCCTTGTGGCAGATGACCAGCTATCTCCCGATCATCAACCTGGCGCTCAACATCCCGCTCTATGTCCTGGTGTTCAGCCTTGGCCGGGGGTTCTCGACCCGCGACGACATTACAGAAGATGGTGTGGTTCACCCGCGGCAGGATGGCCCTTAGACACTGCGTCGCCGACAGAACGGCTTCAACCCGGACCAGAAAGGCTTTAGGCTGCCGTCCGAGTCACTCGTGCCTAGCCGCCCAGAACAGGATTTTGCCATGGCAATGGATGCCCACGACATCGAAAAACTGATCAAGGACGGCATTCCGGACGCCAAGGTGACGATCCGCGACCTCGCCGGTGACGGCGATCACTATGCAGCCGAAGTGGTGGCCGAAAGCTTCCGCGGAAAGAGCCGCGTCCAGCAGCACCAGATGGTCTATGATGCGCTGAAGGGCAATATGGGCGGCGTGCTGCACGCGCTGGCCCTGCAGACCAGCGTGCCGGACTGAAGCCAGGCTGGCCTACTGTTTCTGCGGCTGCTTCGCCGACACTGACGTGATCGGCTTCGCCGACACTGAGATGATCGGGCCCGCCGGGTATTTTCCGCCGACGATCATTCTTTTCCCATCCGACAGCGCGGAGACCGCGCCGTCGAGGAACAGCGCGTTGCGGCATTGTAGCGCGTCGCGAAACAGCCGCGCAAAGCTGCCGAAACTGACCTCAGACCGCGAGATCGCCAGCAAAACGGTGTTTTCATCGCGCACGCCGACGCCGTTGCGGATGTAGCGCGAGGTTCCGTTCGGCTCGAAGCGTGGGTGAATCTTGCCATCGATCACCAGCATCGGGCCGGACTGCGTGGCGAAGGCAACATCGCGTTTAGTAACCGCATAGGCGTTGCTTTCCATGACAGCCGCCTTGCCGTCATTGCCCACCAGAAAGACGCCGTTCGGTTTCAGGAAGAAATTGCCTTCGCCGTCGGCAAGGTTGAGCGGCGACTTCTCGCTGCCGTTCTCGACCAGCAGGCCGACCGGCGACAAATCCTCGTGATACATGCCGCCATTCATGGCGAGCGGCACCGGCCTCCCCTCGCCCGCAACCGCCTTGCCGAAGGCCTCCAGCGAGCCGAAGGGCTTGCCGTCGGCACCGACGTGAAAGACAGCGAGGTTGTAGGTCCGCAGGTCGACCGTGCAGACGACATAGGTCACCGCCTCGAAGGCGACATTCCGGCAAGGCGCGGGCAGGTCACCGCCAATGACCAGCGGCGGCGGCTCCGGGCGTCTCGGCCACCAGACAACGGCAATCGCGGCCAGCAGGATGGCGATCAGAAGGGCGGCGCCATATCGTCTTTTCATCATGTCCCGGAGGCTTCAATCGGCAGGGATGCTTGGCCCAAGACAGGCGATCCTTTGCGCCATTTCCGCGACGGCGGCGCAAACATCTTGTTTCGGCCCATCTATGGGTTTATTTGATGGCTATGCTTCGAGCCTGACTCCCACAGGCGTGAAAGGATATCTCATGAGCGGCATCAACGACTACATCGACAGCGAAGTGAAGGGCAACGACGTCGTCCTTTTCATGAAGGGCACGCCCGGTTTTCCGCAGTGCGGCTTTTCCGGCCAGGTCGTCCAGATCCTCGATTACATCGGCGCCGACTACAAGGGCGTCGACGTGCTGACCTCGGCCGAACTGCGCCAAGGCATCAAGGAATATTCGAACTGGCCGACGATCCCGCAGCTTTACGTCAAGGGCGAATTCGTCGGCGGCTGCGACATCATCCGCGAAATGTTCCAGGCGGGCGAGCTGCAGACGTTGCTCGTCGACAAGGGCGTCAGCGTCAAAGCGACAGCCTGATTCTGAGTTGAGACGGGGCAGCCCCGCCCCGGCAAAATGTTACCTCCCCCTATCGGAGTGAGGACGAACTTATGCGCCGGCATGCCGGCGCATATTCGTTTTGAAGATCGGACCCGCCGTGGACCAGCCAGCAAAAGCGCCGCAACAGGCACGCAAATTGCCTATTCCGCGCTGGGAATTCATCGCGCTTTGCGCGGCACTGATGGCGTTGAACTCGCTGGCCATCGACATCATGCTGCCGGCACTGCAGCAAATCGGCGCCACGCTTGGCGTTGAGAATGAAAACCACCGCCAGTATGTGATCACCGCCTATATATTGGGCTTCGGTGGCGGACAGCTTTTCTTCGGACCGATCTCGGACCGGTTCGGGCGCCGCGCGCCACTCGTTGCCGGGCTGGCGATTTATGTCGTGGCGGCGGCAGCTGCCGCCATCGCCCCGTCATTCGCCGTCCTGCTGCTGTGCCGGCTGGTGCAAGGCATCGGTGCGGCGGCGACCCGCGTCATCGCCGTCTCGATCGTGCGCGACACGTTCGACGGTCGGCGCATGGCCGAGGTGATGTCTCTGATCTTCATGGTGTTCATGGCCATCCCGGTGATCGCGCCTGGGATCGGCCAGTTCATCATGCTGTTCGCAACATGGCACTGGATCTTCGTCACCATGGCCGTCGGAGCGCTGATCGTGTCGGCGTGGTCGCTGCTGCGGCTGCCGGAGACGCTGCATCCGGAGTACCGCCGGCCGCTGACAGTCTCATCCGTCGTCGGTGGTTTCCGCATCGTGCTCACCAACCGCATGGCGCTTTGCTACGCCTTTGCCAGCACCTTCATTTTCGCCGCCATGTTCGGCTTCATCGCCTCCGCACAGCAGATCTATGTCGACATTTTTCATGTCGGCGAATTGTTTCCTGTCATCTTCGCGGGTGTCGCCGGCGTTCTCGCTTTTTCGAACTACCTCAACTCGCGCCTGGTCGGCCGCATCGGCATGCGCCGCCTGTCGCAGAGCGCACTGCTGTTGTTCCTGGTGATCAGCCTTGCCTGGCTCACCGTTTCGCTTCAAATGAAGATGCCACTCTGGCTGTTCATCACCTTCTTCGCCAGTGCGATGCTCCCGTTCGGCGCGCTCGGCGCCAATTTCAACGCGCTCGCGATGGAACCGCTCGGCCAACTGGCGGGCACCGCGTCGTCCATCCTGGGCTTCATGCAGACTTTTCTCGGCGGCATCCTCGGCACGCTGATCGGCCAGGCCTTCAACGGCACGGTGACGCCGCTTGCCGCCGGCTTCTGCAGCGTCTCGGTCGCGGCCCTGCTGATGATCCTGATCGCCGAGCGCGGCAAGATGTTCCAGCCGCACAACCCACCCATTTCAGGGCACGTCACCGACCTGCATTGAGCGACGCGCCTTGAGATTGTTGGTCTCAAAACCGCATCCACCTTTATGCGACGCGTTTCAGGATGCGCCGCCAATCACTGCCGTGAAACGAGGGAACAGCGGGCGCCCTGCGATGGCGCCACCCATGCTGTCCGACAGCGGCATCGGCAGAGCCTTGTCGAGCGCTTCGAGCACGGATGACACAAAGACCCGGTTGAGCGAGGCATCATCTCCCATATGGGAGAAAGTGGCGCGCGGCTTGCCCATCAGCGTGCCGTTTTTGCGAATTGAAAAACTCAGCGTCAGGGTCAGGCCAGCACTTCCAGGCGGCGGCTGCCAACAGGCAAAGATCGCGTCGAACATTTCGTCGATGGTGTCGATGGGATCGGGGCTACGACACGCGCGCTCCTGCGATCGTGCCTCAGTGGCGCAGGCGACCAGGGCAAGTGCAAGTGCCGTTGCGACAATTGCGGACCGATGTTTCATTTCGCGGCTCCGGCTTCGCGAGAGATTGGACCACTATAACAGAGCCAATATACTTGACGAAAGCGTCTACCGGCAGTTGGACCGACTATTGCGCCCAGAGTTCCCTGCGCAACTCCTGCCAGCTTTCCTTGTCCGGGGCGACAAGAATGCCGCCGTCGATATGCGAGGGCAGATAGGCGCTACCGTCGATCCGCGCGGTGTAGCCGCCGGCCTCGGCGTGGATCAGCACACCGACCAGATGGTCCCACGGCATCAGTTTGTTGTAGACGACGAAATGGGCATGGCCGCTGGCCAGAAGACGGTATTCATGTGCCGCGCAGCGATAGCCGAACTGCGACAGGGTCTTGGTCTGGTTGCGCGCCAGGAGCGAGCGTTGCGGTTCCGCCAGATATTGCCAGGAGACGGAGCCGGTCATCTGCGAGATCGGCACGGCATCGGCGACATGCACCGTCTCCAACGCGCCATGCGCATGGCGGATATGGCTGCCGGCGCCCTTGGCGCCGATCAGCCAGTCCCGGCCTACGGGGTCATGGATGATACCGGCGACGGTTTCGCCCTTGACGACGACGCTCAGCATGACGCCGAAGAGCGGCACGCCGGAGGCGAAGTTGAAGGTGCCGTCGACCGGGTCGACGACGAAGGCGAGGTCGGCATCGCCGAGCCCCTGAAGCAGCGCCGGATTGTCGGAACAGGCTTCCTCGCCGACGATCATCGCCGTGGGATAGCGCTCGCGCAGCCTGGCCGTGATCAGCCGCTCGGCGTTGATGTCGGCCTCGGTCACCAGGTCGGCAGCCGAGGTCTTCTGTCTGATGTCGCCCTCGCCCAGCCGGCGAAAGCGTGGCATGATTTCGGCCCTGGCTGCATCGGCGAGAAGCTCGGCCAGCCAGTCGATCGCTTGGTCGTCAAATATCATCGGAAATGTCTTGTCCTGTGCTGAGGCTGCCATTGAGGGCGGCAAAGTCGAACAGCTTTCTGTCGAGCAGATGCGACGGCCTGGTGTTGGACAGCGCGCGCAGCATCGTATCCTTGCGGCCCGGCATGCGCTTTTCCATATCGTCCAGCATCGCCTTCATGGCGTTGCGCTGCAGGCCTTCCTGGCTGCCGCAGAGATCGCAGGGAATGATCGGGAATTTCATCGCGGCGGCGAATTTCTCCAGATCGACCTCGGCGCAGTAGCTCAGCGGCCGCAGCACCATGATGTCACCGTCGTCATTGAGCAGCTTTGGCGGCATGGCGGCAAGGCGGCCGCCATGGAATAGATTCATGAAGAAGGTTTCGAGAATGTCCTCGCGGTGGTGGCCGAGCACCAGCGCCGAACAGCCCTCCTCGCGCGCGATGCGATAGAGATGGCCGCGCCGCAGCCGCGAGCACAGCGAGCAATAGGTGCTGCCCTGAGGCAGCTTGTCGGTGACCACCGAATAGGTGTCCTGATACTCGATGCGATGGGGAATGCGATGCGCATCGAGGTAATCGGGCAAAATGTGCTTCGGGAAATTCGGCTGGCCCTGGTCGAGATTGCAGGCCAGCAGCTCGACCGGCAGTAGCCCGCGCCATTTGAGATCGAGCAGCACGGCCAGCAGGCCGTAGGAATCCTTGCCGCCGGACAAAGCGACAAGCCAACGGTCGCCGGGCCTCGTCATGGCGAAATCCTCGACCGCCTGGCGGGTCAACCGCAACAGCCGCTTACGCAGTTTGTTGAACTCGACCGATGACGGCACGTCGGCAAACAGCGGATGGAAGCCGCCTTCAGCAATCGGTTCAACTGTTTCGATGTCTGCCAGCATGTTCATGGCTTGTCGCTTCCCATAGCCGAGAGTGCCGGATTAGCGGACATGGCCGACAAAGAAAAGGCCGCCTCGACGGGCGGCCCTTTCCGGTATCGCAGAAAAGCGATCGCTTAGCGCGAATAGAATTCGACGACCAGGTTCGGCTCCATCTGCACGGCGAACGGAACGTCGGCCAGGCCGGGGATGCGCGAGAAGGTCGCGACCATCTTGTTGTGATCGACTTCGATATAGTCCGGCACGTCGCGCTCGGCGAGGCCGACCGCTTCAAGCACGATGACCAGCTGCTTCGACTTTTCGCGCACTTCGACGACGTCGCCCGGCTTGCAACGGTACGAGCCGATGTTGACGCGCTTGCCGTTGACGTTGACGTGGCCGTGGTTGACGAACTGGCGAGCCGCGAAAATGGTCGGCACGAACTTGGAGCGGTAGACGACCGCGTCGAGACGCGACTCGAGCAGGCCGATCAGGTTCTCGGAGGTGTCGCCCTTGCGGCGATCAGCCTCTTCATAGACTTTGCGGAACTGCTTTTCGGAGACATCACCATAGTGACCCTTCAGCTTCTGCTTGGCCCGCAGCTGCAGGCCGAAATCGGAAAGCTTGCCCTTGCGGCGCTGGCCGTGCTGGCCGGGGCCGTATTCACGCTTGTTGACCGGGGACTTCGGGCGGCCCCAGATGTTTTCGCCGAGACGGCGGTCGATCTTGTACTTCGCGGATTCGCGCTTGCTCATCGCATTCCCTTTCAAAACAAACCACCCGGAGCCTCATGGTCCGGGTGAAGGAAACGCGCCCTCCTCTGGCCTCCGTTTTCGAGGCCTGACAGGGTTTTCCCACGCAACGCGGCGGAAAACCCACGGGACACGTCAGTCTAGACAAAACCCAGGAAACGATAAACCTGCTTTCCCGGGCTTGCCATGCAAAAGAAACAACCGGGCATTGCGGCCCGGTGTTGGTGGGCTCGTTAAACGGAGATTTGAGCAGAGTCAAGCGCGTCGCTGGCGCTGGGCCCGGCAACCATATCACGTCTTTGGCGTTGAGTGCCGTGCCGGATGCGGCGGGAGGTTGTTGCGCCGACGGCATTTAGGAAGGGACTGGAGCCAAAGGAGCCCGAAGTCGCATGAAGAAGTTTTCCTCTCGTTGGTCGGTGCAGCCGTCCTGGCCGGGACGATGTCGATCGCCGTGCCCGAGCCAGCGATGGCCAAGCATTGGCAGGGCCACAAGCATCGTCAGACCTGCCATGTCGTGGTGAAGAAGAAGGTCATCTGGCGGCATGGCCACAAGAAGGTCATCCGCTACAAGGTGAAGCGCTGCTGGTGACGTCAGGAGTTTCGGGCTTGGCCTGAATCGAAGAAGCCCGTGGTTTCGGCCACGGGCTTTGTTTATCGACTCGGTTCAAGGTTTCAGTCTGCCGATTTCTTCTCCGGCAGGCCTTTGCGCTTGGTCTCTGCGAATTCCTCGAGCTGCTTTTCGCTCATCGAATTGTACATCGACTTCGACGCGCCTTGAAGCTCGCTCTTCCTGGTCTCGCCGCGCTTGGCCGACAGGGCTGCGCCAGCGGCCTTTTGCTGTGCTTTTGAGGTTGCAGGCATATCGGCTCCTCCTTTGCTGCCACAGGAAGAAACGTTGCACTCCGGCGACGGTTCCAGCGCTGGCGGTCAACTTCCGTTCCGCGCTCATGCCTGCCCATGGTCGGCCGGCACTGCCGGCAAAACCACCTTCCCGTGCCCGCAACGCCGGTGTAGGACGGCGCCATGAAATCGTTGAACGATCCCTCGCAGGCACTCGCCACCGGCCTCGCGAAAATCCGCACCGAGTTCCATGTGCCGGAGGGATTTCCCCCTGATGTAATGGCCATGGCACAGACGGCGGCCAGGTGCGTGCCCGACCAGCATGCCGACCGCACGGCGATGCCCTTCGTGACGCTCGATCCCGCGGCTTCCACCGATCTTGACCAAGCGTTTTCGATCGAAGCGAGCGGTAGCGACCTTCTGTTGCACTATGCGATTGCCGACGTAGCCTGGTTCGTCGCGGACGGCGACGCGGTGGATCGCGAAGCCTGGGCGCGAGGCGAAACCCTGTATTTGCCGGACGGCAAGGCCGGGCTCTATCCCCGGGTGCTTGCCGAGGGCGCCGCGAGCTTGCTGCCCAGCGGTCCGCGTCCGGCTGTCATCTTCACGGTCCGGATCGTCGACGACGGAGCGGTAAGGCTGGATGGCGCGGAGCGGGCAATCATTCAAAGCCGCGCCAAGCTCGCCTATGACAGCGTGCAGGCCGCCGACGTCCCAGTCGGCTTCGCCGAAATCGCGCGGCGCATGGCGGCGGCCGAAGACCGTCGCGGCGCTTCGCGCGTCGACCCGCCCGAGCAGGAGGTGGAACAGCTTGCCGATGGCACGTTCCAGCTTGCGTTCAGACCGCTGCTGCAATCCGAGCAAGACAACGCAGCACTTTCGCTGGCCGCCAACATGGCGATTGCCGACGCCATGCTGGCACACCGGACCGGCTTGTTCCGGGTGATGGCGCCGCCCGATGCTTCCAAAGTGCAAAGACTGCGCAGCGCGGCACGGGCCTTAGGCCTGTCCTGGCCTCCTTCGACCAGCCTGCCCGACTATCAGCGAACCCTCGATCCTGCCAACATGCAACAGGCAGCGCTGATGCTGGAAATCCGCCGCGCCGGCTCCGGTGCGTCCTACCAGCCCTATGAGGAAGGCGTTGTCCCCTGGCACGAGGCGATGGCCGCGACCTATGCCCACGCCACCGCACCCCTGAGGCGGCTGGCCGATCGCTATGTCGTGCGCTGCGTGCTGGCCATCGTCAACGGCCAGCCGGTGCCGCAAGTCGTTAACGAGGCGTTTTCCAGACTGCCGAAGGTGATGGGCCGCGCAGGCGCCCGCGCCTCGCAGATCAACCACGCGGCCATCGACCTTGCCGAGGCGGTGATGCTGAGGGGGGCGTGTGGGTGAAACATTCAAGGCCGTCGTCACCGACGTCGGTGATCAGCGTGCGCGCGTTCAGCTCTCGGACATGCCTGTCGTTGCGAATGTGAAGGCCTCAGGGTTCAGGCAGGGCGATGGCCTGACGCTAAGGCTTGTTTCGGCCGATCCGGATCGGCGCGTCATTGTCTTCGAACCTGTCTAAAGCGCGTCGGCGACGCGCTTTAGTTTTTTTGTTTTTATGCATGTCCTTGTCCCAAAACCGCTGCGCACTTTTGGGCGACATGCATTAGCGTGCGCTCAATCCAAAACCCTGCATCAGCCGGCTGATGGCGAAGTCCGCCTTTCCCGAGGTAAAGACGGCGATGTCGGGCTCGCTTTGCGGCAATGGCCCGTCGACAGCCGGAAGCAGCGACAGAGCGCGCCGCGCAATCGCCTCGGCCGGGTCGATCCAGTCGACCGGCCAGGGCGCGGTCTTGCGCATGCGATTGGCCAGGAACGGATAGTGCGTGCAGGCGAGCACGACGATGTCCGTGCGCAAATCGTCATGCTGGACAAAACACGGTGCGATCTCGGCACGCACGGCCTCCTCGTCGACAAAGCCCTCGCGCATGTAGGCCTCGGCCAGTCCGGCGAGATTGTTGCTGCCGACCAGCCGGACATGGCATTTCTGCGCCCATTTGCCGATCAGGTCGCGCGTGTACTGGCGCTTCACCGTGCCCGGCGTCGCCAGCACCGAGACCAGCCCGGACCGGGTGCGCTCGGCAGCCGGCTTGATTGCCGGCACCGTGCCGACAAAGGGATGGCCAGGGAATTTTTCCCGCAAGGCATCGATCACCAGCGTCGAAGCGGTATTGCAGGCGACGACCGAAATTTCCGGATCAAAACGGTCGAGCAGCTTGGCGAAGAGCTCGACTATATGGGCCTGCAGCGCCGGCTCTTCCCACGCGCCGTAGGGAAAGGCCTTGTCATCGGCGACGTAGACGAAGCGCCGGTCGGGCATCAGCACGCGCGCTTCGCGCAGCACGGTCAATCCGCCAACGCCGGAATCGAACATCAGGATCGGACGGTGGCTCATTGATATCGGACCATGAAAGAGGCTGGATCAGAAGGCTTGGCGGTCATTGGCCAATGCCGTTCTTCTATCTGCAACCATCATGGTCTTGAAGTGGCGAATGTCAGCAAGTTCTATGCAAAGCCGGCGAAGACGACCTTGCCTCGGTCTAGAGCCCGCGCTTGCCGAAGCCGGCGGGCCTCGGGCGGCCCATAGGCTGGGCGGACGGCACCGAGCGCGTGGCCGGTGTGGCGTTGCGCATGGAAGACTGTGCCGTGCTGCTGGCCATCCGACCGGATCCCGCAGGCATGGGCGTATCGCCATCGAAATCGAAAACCGATGTCAGTTCGTCGATATTGATGCCCGCCACCGGCTTAGCCACCAGGATCGTGCACCAAAGGCCAAAGATCGACAGCGCCAGCAGGTTCAAACCGCTGGACGTGCTTTCCGGATTCTTGAAATCGATGACCAGCAGCGTGCCTGCCTGCAGAAAGGCGTAGATGGCGCAGAACACGATGTAGGACCACAGGATCCAGGCTTTGCCGTTGGCGTCGCGGCTGCGTCGCCAGGCGATGTTGGCACGCATGACCACGGCCAGGAGGGAAACGACCAGAACCGCGCCTGCCATGCCTTGCCGCGATGGACCGGGCGCCGAGTTGACCAGCCCCTCAAAGCCGATCGTGCCAACGATGCACAGCACAGCAAGAACGGCCTCGAGCAGGGCTACGCCGAGCGAATAGAAGAAGAAGCGCATACGGCCGATTTTGGACGTGAACATTTGCCACCCCACCGTTTTGACAACAATGGACGAGAGGCAAATAAAATTCGGTTACTTCAGCCGTTCGAAGCTTAGCGATTTCTAATCTTCTTTGTCTGCCTGGCGTTTTCGCGCAGCGGCCGGCAAACGCCTTGGATCGTCTCCCGGCGAGCCGTCACCGCGCGGCATGGCCGGCGAAAACCGGTCGAGCGACGAGATGATGCCACGCAGCACTTTCAGTTCCGGCTCGGCGAAACCGGCGCGCGTCAAGACGGCGCGCAGATTGTCGACCATCTTGGGTTTCTTGGGCGCCGGGCGGAAATAGCCGCGCGCTTCGAGCGCGCCTTCGAGATAGGCAAACAGCCCGTGCAACTCTTCCTTGCTTGCCGGCTTCATTTCAGGGCTGGAGAAATTGGTCGCCGTCTCGTCTTCCAGGCCCGACTTCATCCATTCATAGGACATCAACAGCACGGCCTGGGCGATGTTGAGCGACGAAAAGCCGGGATCCACCGGGAAGGTGACGATCTCGTCGGCCAGCCCGACCTCGTCATTGTAGAGCCCAAAACGCTCGCGGCCGAACAAGATGCCGGTGCGCAGGCCGGCCATCTGACGCGCCCTCAGCGCCCTGCCCGCTTCGACCGGACCACGCACGGGTTTGAAGCCGTCGCGCTCCCGCGCCGTGGTGGCGAAGACGAAGTTGAGGTCGGCGACGGCGGACGCCAGGTCGCCGAACACTGTTACGGCATCGATGACATGGTCGGCGCGGCTGGCGGCGGCGCGCGCCTTCTCGCTCGGCCAGCCGTCACGCGGGTTGACCAGTCTCAGTTCGGCAAGGCCGAAATTAGCCATGGCGCGCGCAACCATACCGATATTCTCGCCGAGCTGCGGCTCGACCAGGATGATCGCCGGCCCGGCGGCGGATGCGTTTTCAGGATGATCGACGGCGGACATGATCTCAATGAACTGCTGTTTGCGGCATTTCAGCGTTCCCTGCCACATCCGCTCGGCAAAATGAAGCTTTTGCAAACACCGGTCGCGGCACAGACGACCCATTCTGCACGGATGGTCGTTTGCGCGGCCAAATAGGCTTTGATATACGCTCCGCATACCCGGCCGAAGCCATGCGGGCGAGGCCGTTTTGTTCCCCAAAAGCGAGGCATTCTTTTCATGGCGAAGATCAAGGTGGCGAACCCGGTCGTCGAGCTCGACGGCGACGAGATGACCCGCATCATCTGGCAGTTCATCAAGGACAAGCTGATCCACCCTTATCTCGACCTGAAGCTCGAATATTACGACCTCGGCGTCGAGCACCGCGACGCCACCAACGACCAGGTGACCATCGATTCGGCCAATGCCATCAAGAAATGGGGCGTCGGCGTGAAATGCGCGACGATCACGCCCGACGAGCAGCGCGTCGAGGAATTCAAGCTGAAGAAGATGTGGAAGTCGCCGAACGGCACCATCCGTAACATTCTCGGCGGCACCATTTTCCGCGAACCGATCATCATGAAGAACGTGCCGCGTCTGGTGCCGGGATGGACCAAGCCGATCATCGTCGGCCGTCATGCTTTCGGCGACCAGTATCGCGCCACCGACTTCCGCTTCCCCGGCAAGGGCAAGCTGACCATCAAGTTCGTCGGCGAGGACGGCAAGGTGATCGAGCACGACGTATACGACGCACCCGGCGCCGGTGTTGCCATGGCGATGTACAATCTCGACGACTCCATCCGCGAATTCGCCCGCGCCTCGCTGAATTACGGCCTGCTGCGCAATTATCCGGTTTATCTCTCGACCAAGAACACCATCCTCAAAGCCTATGACGGCCGCTTCAAGGACATTTTCCAGGAGGTCTACGAGGCTGAATTCGAGGCCGAGTTCAAGGCGAAGAAGCTGTGGTACGAGCACCGGCTGATCGACGACATGGTGGCCTCCGCCCTGAAATGGTCTGGCGGCTATGTCTGGGCCTGCAAGAATTATGACGGCGACGTCCAGTCCGACACGGTGGCGCAAGGTTTTGGCTCGCTCGGCCTGATGACCTCCGTGCTGATGACGCCGGACGGCAAGACGGTGGAAGCGGAGGCCGCGCACGGCACAGTGACGCGCCACTATCGCCAGCACCAGAAGGGCGAGGAAACCTCGACCAATTCGATCGCCTCGATCTTCGCCTGGACGCGCGGCCTCGCCCACCGCGCCAAGCTCGACGATAATGCCGAGTTGAAGCGATTTGCCGACACGCTGGAGAAGGTCTGCATCCAGACGGTTGAGAGCGGCTTCATGACCAAGGACCTGTCGCTCTTGATCGGTCCCGACCAACCATGGCTGTCGACCACCGGCTTCCTCGACAAGATCGACGAGAATTTGCAGAAGGCGATGGCGTAAGCCGGCAGCCATGGCCAAGCCGGTCGTCTACGGGGCGGACTACAGCGTCTATGTGCGCATCGTCCGCCTCGTGCTGGCGGAAAAAGGCATCGACTACGACCTTGTGCCGGTCGATGTCTTTGCCGCCGAGGGCACTCCCGCCTGGTACTTCGAGCATCACCCTTTCGGCCGCATTCCGGCCTTCGAGCATGACGGGTTTCGCCTGTTCGAAACCAGCGCAATCGCCCGCTATGTCGACGAGGCGTTCGACGGCCCGGCACTGCAGCCAAAAGACGCCCGCACCCGCGCAACGATGAACCAGATCATCGGCATGCTCGACGCCTATGCCTACAGATCGATGGTCTGGGACGTCGCCGTCGAGCGGCTTGAGAAGGAAGCGCCAGACGAGGCACTGGTCGCCAACGGGCTGCGCCAGGCGGAAACGGTGCTGCGGGTGCTCACCGCACTCAAGCCTCCCGGGCCGTGGCTGCTCGGGGACCATCTGACGCTGGCCGACCTGCATGCGGCATCCATCATCGCCTATTTCGTCAAGGTCGCCGACGGGCAAAAGCTGCTTGCGGCGTTCGCCGACATCCAGGCCTGGTGGGAGGGCATCGCAAAACGTCCGAGCCTGGTGGCGGGCTGATATGGGTTCGGGCCATGGCTGACCCATCTCGCCAGGACGCGCTCACCGTCGCCAGAATTGTCAGGGTCAACCACGCCGGTGAGTTCGGTGCGATCAGGATCTATTCGGCGCAGATTCTTGTCGCCAGGCGCTTATGGCCGGATTGCGTGCGATCCTTGTCGGAGATGCTTGGGCACGAGCGCACGCATTGGGCTGCGTTCCGCGCCGCCATGCCGGCGCGGCGGTCGCGACCGTGCCGGGTAATGCAGTTCTGGAGCTGGGGTGGCTGGGTGCTGGGTTTTGTCACCGCCCTGCTCGGTCCGCAAGGCATCTGGGCCTGCACGGCGGCGGTTGAAGCGGCGGTGCATCGCCATCTGGACGATCAGCTGTTTTTCCTCGCCAATCGCGACCACGACTTGCACGGCATCATCCTGGCGATCCGCGAGGAAGAGCTCGCCCATCTCCATCACGCCGAAGAGCAGCTGAAATCGCCCGGCCCGGCGCTGAACTTTTTACGGTCGCTGATTTCGATCGCCACGGACGTGCTGATCTGGCTGTCCACCTGGGGCGATTCCAGCAGAATGACGCGCGCCCTGAAAGCGGCGAAAAAGAACTAGCTAGACGGACCGTCTAAGAGCTGATTGCAGGCTTGCCACTATCAGCCACAGAATGGCAAGCACGGCGGCGAAGGCCGGAAAGCCGCACACGAACCAGATACGACATAGGGTGGCTTTCAGGCTGCCTCCAGCGCCGCCCTCACCGCGGCGATCGCATCATTGGCCTTCGAGGCGTCCGGGCCGCCGGCTTGCGCCATGTCGGGCCGTCCGCCACCGCCCTGCCCGCCCAATGCGGCCGAGGCAACGCGCACAAGATCGACAGCGCTGAAGCGGCCGACGAGATCGTCCGTCACTGCGACCACGACGCTTGCCTTGTTGTCTTCGCCCGCACCGACGAAGACGACGACGCCTGAGCCGAGCGAAGTCTTGCCGGCATCGGCCAGCGGCTTCAAATCCTTCGGCGACACGCCGGAAACCGCTTTGCCGAGGAAGCCGATACCGGCGACGGTTTCGGTGGTGGCCGGAGCATCGGCCGCGGCACCACCGCCCAGCGCGAGTTTCTTGCGGGCTTCGCTCAGTTCCTTCTCGAGCTTCTTGCGTTCCTCGAGCAGCGCCTCGACACGCGCCGGCACGTCGGCCGGCGAAATCTTCAACACAGCCGCCGTCGCCTTCAGGCGCCTGTCCTGCTCGTCGAGATATTTTCGTGCGGCTTCGCCGGTCAGCGCCTCGATGCGGCGCACGCCGGCGGCGACCGCGCTGTCGGAGACAACGCGAACCAGACCAATATCGCCGGTCGCCCGGACATGGGTGCCACCGCAGAGCTCGACCGAATAGGGCCGGTTGGCCTTGGCGCCATGCACGCCGGTGCCCATCGAAACGACACGCACCTCGTCACCATATTTCTCGCCGAACAGCGCCATGGCGCCTTCGGCGATGGCGTCGTCGACCGACATCAGCCGCGTCGTCACCGGGCTGTTCTGGACGACGATTTCGTTGGCCATGCGCTCGACCTCTTCGAGGTCTTCGGCCGAGATCGGCTTGTTGTGCGAGATGTCGAAGCGCAGGCGCTCGGGCGCGACCAGCGAACCTTTCTGCGCGACATGGGTGCCCAGCACCTCGCGCAGCGCCTCGTGGATCAGATGCGTTGCCGAATGATTGGCGCGCAGCCGGGTGCGGCGCGCATGGTCAACCTTCAGCTCGACGGCTGCACCTGGCTTGACCGTGCCGTTCGTCACCTTGCCCAGGTGCACGAACAGGCCGTCGGCCTTTTTCTGCGTGTCGGAAACCTCGATCGAGAAACCTTCGCCGGAGATGATACCGGTGTCGCCCATCTGGCCGCCGGACTCGCCATAGAACGGCGTCTGGTTGACGACCACCGCCACCGCGTCGCCCTTGATCGCGCTGTCGACGGTCTTGCCGTCCTTGACCAGCGCCTGGATGAGGCCTTCCGCCTGTTCGGTCTCGTAGCCGAGGAATTCGGTGGCGCCGGCCTTCTCGCGTACAGAAAACCAGATGGTCTCGGTGGCCGCGTCGCCGGAGCCAGCCCAATGCTTGCGCGCTTCGGCCTTCTGCTGCTCCATCGCATGGGTGAATCCGGCAAGGTCGACCGAGATGTTGCGCTGGCGCAGTGCGTCCTGCGTCAGATCGAGCGGGAAGCCGTACGTGTCATAGAGCTTGAACGCGGTCTCGCCATCCAGCATATCGCCGGCGTGCAGCGTATCCGTCGCCTCCGAGAGCAGGCCGAGGCCGCGCACCAGCGTCTTGCGGAACCTGGTCTCCTCGAGCTTAAGCGTCTCGGTGATCAGCTGTTCGCCGCGCAGCAGTTCGGGATAGGCCTGGCCCATCTCGCGCACCAGCGCCGGCACCAGTTTCCACATCAACGGCTCCTTGGCGCCGAGCAACTGCGCATGGCGCATGGCGCGGCGCATGATGCGGCGCAGCACATAGCCGCGGCCTTCGTTCGACGGCAGCACGCCGTCGGCAACCAGGAAGGAGGACGAGCGCAGATGGTCGGCAATGACGCGGAAGGAGGCGACCGTCTCCTTGTCCGGGCCCTGCCCGAGCGCCGATGACGCCGCATCGATCAAGTGGCGGAACAGGTCGGTCTCGAAGACGCTCTCCACCCGTTGCAGGATGGACGCCATGCGCTCCAGGCCCATGCCGGTGTCGATCGACGGCCGCGGCAGGTCGATGCGCTCATCCTTGGTGACCTGCTCATATTGCATGAACACCAGGTTCCAGAATTCAAGGAAGCGGTCGCCGTCCTCCTCCGGGCTGCCGGGAGGGCCGCCCCAGATGTGCTCGCCACGGTCGATGAAGATTTCCGAGCACGGCCCGCACGGTCCGGTGTCGCCCATCGCCCAGAAATTGTCGGAGGTCGGGATGCGGATGATGCGGTCGTCGGAGAAACCGGCGATCTTCTTCCAGAAGCCGGCCGCCTCGTCATCGGTGTGATAGACGGTGACCAGCAGCTTGTCCTTGTTCAGCCCGAACTCCTTGGTAATCAGGTTCCAGGCCAGTTCGATGGCGCGCTCCTTGAAATAGTCGCCGAAGGAGAAATTGCCGAGCATTTCGAAAAAAGTCAGGTGGCGCGCGGTGTAGCCGACATTGTCGAGGTCGTTGTGCTTGCCGCCGGCGCGGACGCTTTTCTGCGCGGTGGTGGCGCGCGAATAGGACCGCTTCTCCAGGCCGGTAAAGACGTTCTTGAACTGCACCATGCCGGCATTGGTGAACATCAGCGTCGGGTCGTTGCGCGGCACCAGCGGGCTCGAGGCCTCGACCTCGTGGCCCTCCTTGCGGAAATAGTCGAGGAATGTCGACCGGATCTCGTTCACGCCACTCATGACTGCTGCCTTTTCGCGAAAACCGCCGGCACGGCCGGCGGACACTGGTCTCTGCTTTTTAGAAGATTGACTTGGCCTTTTAGCGGGCACGCCCCACCCTGTCCAGAAACACGGAATTGGGCCATCCCGGCAACTGCCAAGCCGGCTTCACGCTGCCCAAAAACGAAAACCGCCGGCGCGAAGGCCGGCGGTTTGAAACGCAATACTAAAGAACTCGGTTACTTAAGCATCGGATAATAGACTGGATTTTTATGGCCGAACTCTGGCCGTGCCCTACATGGCGCCGGATTCTTCCTCGAAGCCGTCGTCGCTTTCGCCGCGCTCGGGGCCGCCATTTTCAAGAAATTTCTCGGCGATCAGCCCGGCATTCTGCCGCAGCGCAAGTTCGATCTCACGCGCCGTGTCGGGATTGTCGCGCAGGAACAGTTTGGCGTTTTCGCGACCTTGGCCGAGACGCTGCGAATTGTAGGAGAACCAGGCGCCGGACTTCTCGACCACGCCGGCCTTGACGCCGAGATCGACCAGTTCGCCGGTCTTGGAGACGCCCTCGCCATACATGATGTCGAACTCGACCACCTTGAAGGGCGGCGCCAGCTTGTTCTTGACGACCTTGACGCGGGTCTGGTTGCCGACGACCTCGTCGCGGTCCTTGACCGAGCCGATGCGGCGGATGTCGAGGCGCACCGAAGCGTAGAATTTCAGCGCGTTGCCGCCGGTCGTGGTTTCGGGCGAACCGAACATGACGCCGATCTTCATGCGGATCTGGTTGATGAAGATGACCATGGTGTTGGAGCGCGAGATCGAGGCGGTCAGCTTGCGCAGCGCCTGGCTCATCAGACGCGCCTGAAGACCGGGCAGAGAATCGCCCATCTCGCCTTCGATTTCGGCGCGTGGCGTCAGCGCCGCCACCGAATCGACGACCAGCACGTCGATGGCGCCTGAACGCACCAGCGTGTCGCATATTTCCAGCGCCTGCTCGCCGGTGTCCGGCTGCGAGATCAAGAGGTTTTCCAGATCGACGCCGAGCTTGCGGGCATAGACCGGATCGAGTGCGTGCTCGGCATCGACGAAGGCGCAGATACCGCCTTTCTTCTGGGCTTCGGCAACTGTGTGCAGCGCCAGTGTCGTCTTGCCCGAGCTTTCCGGCCCGTAGATCTCGACGATGCGGCCGCGCGGCAGGCCGCCGACGCCAAGCGCGATGTCGAGGCCCAGCGATCCGGTCGGCACGGTTTCGATCTCGACGACCTGCTCGTTGGCGCCAAGCCGCATGATCGAGCCCTTGCCGAAGGCGCGCTCGATTTGCGACAGCGCCGCGTCCAGAGCCTTTGATTTGTCCACCGCTTTGTCCTCTACAAGCCGCAAAGAATTCTGAGCCATGATACATCACCCGTTGGTCGTCAATGAAGGCCGGACAATCCGTAATCCCTGCCCATTTTGTACTACTTTTGTTCTCGTTTGGCAAGAGGGGTCAAATATCTGAAAAGCAATCTTTATCCGGATTTGTTCTTTTTTTGTCTCACGCCTTCGTTTCCGGATGTATCCACCATTGGGCCAGACGCTCCGGCTGTTTCGATCGGCCGAATCGCCGGCTCGCCTGCGAAGCTCCGCCGCACAGCGTAGCGCTTGTGCGGCTCGAATAACAAAGGTCATATCGCCGGCATGGTGAAATCAGCAAAGATACTGGCGGTGGGCGGCGCCCATATCGATCGCCGCGGCCAGGTGTCGGGTACGTACGTGCCCGCGGCGTCCAACCCCGGCACGATGCGCGAGGATGTCGGCGGCGGCGTATTCAACGCGCTGCGCAGCCTGGTGCGGCGCGGCGTCTCGGCCTCGCTTTTGTCGGTGCGCGGCGGCGATGCCTCGGCCGAGACGGTTGCGCGCGCCATCGCCGACTCCGGCATTGCCGACCTGTCGGCGGTTTTCCTCGACCGCACGACGCCGAGCTACACGGCGCTGATCGATCGCGACGGCGAGCTGATCACCGGCTTTGCCGACATGGCGCTCTACGATTTGGCGTTCCCCAAGCAGATCCGCCGCTCCAAGGTGCGCGAGGTGGTCGCCGAGGCCGATGCGGTGCTCTGCGACGCCAATCTGCCATCAACGGCGCTGGAGCGGCTGGTGGGGCTCGCCGCCGGCAAGCCGGTGTTCGCCATCGCCATTTCGCCGGCCAAGGTGGTGCGGCTGATACCGGTGCTGAAGGAACTCGCGCAGGTCTTCATGAACCGGCGCGAGGCCATGGTGCTGGCCGGCGTCGATGCCAATGCCACCGAGCGCGAGACCGTCGACGGACTGCGCTGCAGCGGCCTCACCAGTGGCGTGGTGACGGCGGGCGACGGCCCGGTGCTGGGATTCGACGAAGCCGGCGCCTTCTCTATCCTGCCGCCGGCGCCGAGAAAAGTCGCCGACGTCACCGGCGCCGGCGACGCGCTGGCCGGCGCCACCATCGCTGCCCTGCTGCGCGGCCTGGCATTGCGCCAGGCCCTCCGCGAAGGCGTTGCCGCGGCGACGCTCGCCATCGAAAGTTCGGATGCCGTGCCGGCCTTCACCGCCGCGACCTTCACCGAGGCACTGGCTCTTGTGCCCGACGCGCAGGAAATGGCATGAGGGCGGCCAATTGCCATTGCCGGAGCGCGACGTCCAAGCGGACGCGCGGATCTCCGGATCGGAGACCATCATGACACCGCAAAGCGCCCGCCCCTTGATCGACCTCCACGCGCCCGTGGCCGAGGCGCTCGCCGCTGGCCGCCCGGTCGTGGCGCTGGAGAGCACCATCATCACCCATGGCATGCCTTACCCCGACAATGGCGCCATGGCCGCCAATGTCGAAAAGATCATCCTGGGCAATGGCGCGGTGCCGGCGACGATCGCCGTGGTCGCCGGCCGCATCAAGATCGGACTGTCCGACGGCGAGCGCGAGTCGCTGGCCATGACCGGCGATGCCATGAAGCTGTCGCGCGCCGATCTCGGCTTTGCAGTCGCGCAAGGCCGCACCGGCGGCACCACGGTCGCCGCCACCATGATCGCGGCCGACATGGTCGGGATAAAGGTGTTCGCCACCGGCGGCATTGGCGGCGTCCACAAGGGCGCGGAAAAGAGCTTCGACATCTCGGCCGATCTCGACGAGTTGGCGCGCACGCCGGTCATCGTCGTCTCGGCCGGCGCCAAGGCGATCCTCGACATCGAAAAGACGCTGGAAGTGCTGGAGACGCGCGGCGTGCCGGTGATTGGCCATGGCTGCGAGACGATGCCGGCCTTCTGGTCGCGGCATTCGCCGTTCCGCGCGCCGCTGACCCTGCACAGACCGGAAGAGATCGCGCATTTCTACAAGACCAGGGCGGCACTTGGCCTGGTCGGCGGCATGCTGATCGCCAACCCGGTGCCGCAGGACGATGAAATCCCGGCCGACGAGATGGCCGGCTATATCGAGGCCGCGCAGAAGGCGGCGGAAGTGCAGAATGTGACCGGAAAGGCGGTGACGCCGTTCCTGTTGGGCAAAATCCTCGAACTGACCGGCGGCCGGAGCTTGAAGACCAACATCGCGCTGGTCGAGAACAATGCGCGGTTGGCGGCGAGGATTGCGAAGGCGCTGTAGGATCGCCTACGTCGGCGGGACAGCACCCCCCTGGCCTGCCGGCCATCTCCCCCGCAAGGAGGGAGATTAACAGCTTAGCCGCAGGCTCCCATTTTCAACGTTGGTGATTGGCGAAGGCCAATGTGACAACTGATCTCCCCCCTTGCGGGGGAGATGTCCGGCAGGACAGAGGGGGGTGGGAAGAAACGCGGCGGTCCCGGTTCACTTCCCCGCCCGGCGTCCCGCCTCATACGCCCGGCGCGCCCACACCCTCATCTCGTCAGGGTCATCAAACGCGTCGTCGGGAATGCTCCAGTACGGCATCGCGGCCAGCTTGCCGTGGCGGGTGCCGGTATAGGTCCATTGCTTGCAGCCGGCGGCTTCGAAGTCGGGCGCGCTTTGCTCGTCAGCCTTGAGCAGCAATTCGCCGCGCAGCACGATAGCGACGATGACGCCGTCGAAATAGATACCCTTGCCGCCGAACAGTTTTCGGATACTGACCGGGCCGAGGCCTTCGAACAGCTCTTCGATGCGTTCATTGTCCATGCCGCAATCATGTCACCGGGCTTGCCATGGCTGCAACCAAAAACCATGCTGGCAAGTTGAGAGCCATCCGTCGGAGTTTTGTCATGCCGCTGCTGCTCAAGGGATCCTGCCGCTGCGATGCCGTCCATTTCGAGGTGGAGAGCAACACGCCGGTGCCGTTCATGCTGTGCTACTGCTCGATCTGCCGCAAGCAGCAGGGCGGCGGCGGCTTCGCCATCAATCTCGGCGCCGATTACAAGACGCTGAAAATCAAGGGCAAGCGCAATCTCGGCGTCTACCAGGCAGAGATCGCGGACGACGAGCATCCAAAGTGTGAGATTTCGACGGGCGAGCGCAATTTCTGCAAGAAGTGCGGTTCGGCGCTCTGGCTCTACGATCCGACATGGCCGGACCTGGTCCACCCCTTCGCCTCGGCAATCGACAGCGAGCTGCCGAAGCCGCCGGAGAAGGTGCATCTGATGTTGAAATACAAGGCGAGTTGGGTCGAGCCGGTGATCGGCAAAAAGGACAAGGCGTTCGACGTCTATCCCGAGGAATCGATCGCCGACTGGCACAAGCGGACGAAGATGTGGGTGAAGTGAGGGCTCGGAGCGCGACTTCCGATGGTTAGCGCTGCCCCTCACCCGGCCCTTTGGGCCGTTCGTCATTCGAAAAGCCAAGCAATTGGCTTTTCGCCCGCTGCGCGGACCATTCCTCACCTCCCCGTGAACGGGGCGAAGGAAAGATCAGGCGGAAGCGCGCGCTTCAGCCAGCGCCTTCAGGTCGGCGGGCTTGAGTTCGACGGATTCGCCGCAGCCGCAGGCCGAGCTCTGGTTCGGGTTGTGGAAGGTGAAGCCGGTGCGCAGCGTGGTCTGCTCGAAATCCATCTCGGTGCCGAACAGGAAAAGGGCAGCCTCGGGCGCGACATAGACATGCGCGCCGTCGCGTTCGATATGGTCGTCCTTGGTGTTGGGCTCGGTCACCAGGTCGACCGTGTATTCCATGCCGGCGCAGCCGCCCTTCTTGATGCCGAGGCGAATGCCATGCGCATTGTCGCGCGTGGCGACGATCTCGCGCACCCGGTCGGCTGCCTTTTCGGTCATCGTGATGACGGCGAAGCGTCCCATTCTCTTTCCTCTTCCATTCCATGCAGGTTCAAGGCCTGCCGAATGATTCCTCACCTAAAATGGTGAAGTTTTACCACTGGTGCAAGTGCACCAACCTCAGTCAACCTAGTACCAGCCAACCGCCACCTGCGCCTCTTCCGACATGCGGTCGGGCGACCAGGGCGGGTCGAAGGTCATGTTGACCTCGACGCCGGAGACGCCTTCGACGGCGCCGACGGCGTTTTCCACCCAGCCGGGCATTTCGCCGGCCACCGGACAGCCGGGCGCGGTCAGCGTCATGTCGATCTTGACCGCGCGGTTGTCCTCGATGTCGATCTTGTAGATGAGGCCGAGCTCATAGATGTCGGCCGGTATTTCCGGGTCATAGACCGTCTTCAGCGCCGAGACGATGTCGTCGGTCAGCCGCGCCAGTTCGTCGGCGGGAATGGCCGAGGCGGAAACCAGCGGATTGATGGCTGCTTCCGGCGCGGTGGTGTGGCTCGCATCATCCATGGTCGTCATCCAAAGAACCTGTCACCCGAAGAACTTGCGCGCTTTTTCCAGCGCATCGGCCAAAGCGTCGACTTCGGCCCTGGTATTATACATGCCGAACGATGCCCTGCATGTGGAGGTTACGCCAAAGCGTTTCAACAGCGGCTGGGCGCAATGGGTGCCCGCGCGGACGGCAACACCTTGCCTGTCTATCACCATCGACACGTCATGGGCATGAATGCCCTGCAATTCGAAGGAAATGATGGCGCCCTTGTCCGGCGCGTCGCCGAAGATGCGCAGCGAGTTGATGGCGCGCAGCCGCTCGTGCGCGTAGGTCTTGAGGTCGGCCTCGTGCGCGGCGATGCGCTCGCGGCCGATCTTTTCCATGTATTCCAATGCTGCACCCAGCCCGATCGCCTGGACGATCGGCGGCGTGCCGGCCTCGAAGCGGTGCGGCGGCTCGTTGTAGGTGACGACGTCTTCCGTCACTTCCTCGATCATCTCGCCGCCGCCCATGAAAGGGCGCATGGCCGAGAGAATATCCTTCTTGCCGTAAAGCACGCCGATGCCGGACGGCCCGTAAACCTTGTGACCGGTGAAGACGAAGAAATCGCAGTCGAGGTCCTGGACGTCGATCGGCATGTGCACGGCGCTCTGGCTGCCATCGACAAGTACGGGAATGCCACGCGAATGCGCGATGCGCACGATTTCCTTGATCGGCGTCACCGTGCCCAGCGCGTTCGACATATGCGTGATGGCGACGAGCCTGGTCTTGTCGGTCAGGCGCTTTTCGAATTCCTCGATGTGGAAGATGCCGAGATCGTCGACCGGCACCCAGACCAGCTTGGCGCCCTGCCGTTCCCGGATGAAATGCCACGGCACGATGTTGGAGTGGTGCTCCATGATCGACAGCACGATCTCGTCGCCCGCGCCGATATTGGGCATGCCATAGCCGTAAGCCACGGTGTTGATGGCGGCTGTCGTGTTGGAGGTGAAGACGATGTTGTCGGTGCTTGGCGCATTGAGGAAACGGCGCACCGTCTCGCGCGCCTTCTCATAGGCGTCGGTTGCGGCATTGGACAGGAAATGCAGGCCGCGATGGACGTTGGCGTATTCCTGGGAATAGGCGTGCTGGATCGTATCCAGCACCACCTGCGGCTTCTGCGCCGAGGCGCCATTGTCGAGATAGACCAGCGGTTTGCCGTAGACTTCGCGCGACAGGATCGGGAAGTCGCGGCGGATCGCCTCGACGTCGTATGGGGTTGTTTCGATCTTCTGGTCCATTACAAGCTCTCTTGAGGCACCGCCTCACTTCGTCACGCACCCCTCATCCGACCGAGCTTCGCTCGGCCACCGCCCGGGGCGAGTCACTTGCCTCGCCCGTCCTTCGGACCCCACAAGGGGAGAAGGGAAAGAGGCGCTTACCCGTGCGCCACGAACCAGTCGTCCAGCCTTGTTTCCAGGGCCTCGACGATGGTTTCGTCGTCCAGTTCCTCGATTACTTCGGCCACGAACGCCTTCACCAGCAAGCCGCGGGCGCTCTTCTCGTCGATGCCGCGCGCCATCAGGTAGAACAGATGGTTGTGGTCGATCTCGGTAACGGTCGCGCCGTGGCCGCAGATGACGTCGTCGGCGAAGATTTCCAGCTCCGGCTTGGTCGAGAACTCGCCATCATCCGACAAAAGCAGCGTGTTGCAGGCCATCTTGGCGTTGGTCTTCTGCGCGTATTGGTGGACGTTGATGCGGCCCTGGAAGACGCCGCGCGCCTTGCCGGTCACGACATTGCGGATCACTTCCGTCGATGTCGTATGCGGCACGGCATGGTCGAGCACCATTGTCACGTCGGTGTGGGTGTCGCCGGCCAGAAGGTTGATGCCGCGCAATTTGAAGTCGGCGCCTTCGCCCGTGGTCTTCACCACGATCTCCTGGCGCACAAGCTTGCCCCCGGCATTCATGAAGAACAGCGTCAGCTTCGAATTCTTGCCGAGATGCGCCTTGAACTGCGCCAGATGGGTGGCCGTTTCCGGCTGTTCCTGGATGATCAGCCAGGTCACCTCGGCGCCCTCGCCCAACACCAGCTGGCTGACGGAGCTGGCCAGAGCCGCGCCCTCGCCCGCCTGACGCTCGACGATCGCAGCCTTGGCGCCGGCGCCGACACGCACGGGAAAGCGCACATGGGTCTGTCCGCCGGCTTGCACGTTCTGCAATTCGATCGGCTTTTCCAGTGCTGCGCCATCGGCGATGTCGACGAAACAGCCGTCGGCGACGAAAGCAGTGTTCAGCGCGCCAATGGCGTCATCGCTGCCATAGGGGTCGAGGCCGGGCGCAATCGAGCCATCGGTCAGCTTTTCCGACAGGCGCTGGACGGTCACGCCTTCGATGGCAGGGAATTTCGCACTCGAGACGCCGTTCAGAACCGCCAGCACGGCGGAACCTTCGACGATGGGAGCCAGCCCCTTGGCGGCGGCCGTCGGATCGAACGCCGGCACCGCGGCCAACAGCCGGCGCAGGTCAGTGTAATGCCAGGATTCGATGCGCCGCGTCGGCAGGCCGTGCTTGATCGCCTCGATGGCGTCGTCGCGCTTCAGCATCACCGCACCGTCGCCCGGCAGCAGCGACAGCCGCTCGCCGAAAGCGTCGATCAGCGCCGTTTCGGCCTGGGTGCGCTGGGGTGTCGAATGCATGTTCATAAGCTTGGCCCTGTCTTTTGGTACAAAATGACCTGGCATCTCACGCGGCTTCGCCGATCACGCCGGCATAGCCATTGGCTTCGAGATCGAGCGCCAGCGACTTGTCGCCGGACTTGATCACCTGGCCCTTGTAAAGCACATGCACGCTATCCGGCACGATGTGCTCGAGCAGGCGCTGGTAGTGGGTGATGACGATGATGGCACGGTCGGGCGAACGCAGCGCGTTGACGCCGTCCGAGACGATCTTCAGCGCATCGATGTCTAGGCCTGAATCGGTCTCGTCGAGCACGCAGAGCTTTGGCTCCAGCAGCTTCATCTGCAGGATCTCGGCCCGCTTCTTCTCGCCGCCGGAAAAGCCGACATTGAGCGGCCGCTTCAGCATCGCCATGTCCATGTTGAGCGAGGCTGCGGCCTCTTTCACCCGCTTCAAAAATTCCGGGATCTTCAGCGGCTCCTCGCCGCGCGCCTTGCGCTGCTCGTTCATCGCCACTTTCAGGAATTCCATGGTCGCGACGCCAGGTATCTCCATCGGATACTGGAAGGCGAGGAAGATGCCCGCGGTGGCGCGCTCGGCCGGATCCATTTCGAGGATCGACTGGCCGTTATAGAGGATGTCGCCTTCGGTGACCTCATAGTCCTCACGGCCGGCGAGGATGTAGGACAGCGTCGATTTGCCCGAGCCGTTCGGGCCCATGATGGCGGCGACCTCGCCGTTTTTCACCGTCAGGTTCAGGCCGCGGATGATCTCGGTGCCGTCATCGACGATGCGGGCATGCAGATTCTTGATCTCAAGCATTTTTTCTTTCCTGGATATATATTGTCCGGTCAGCCGACCGAGCCCTCGAGGCTGATGCCGATAAGCTTCTGCGCTTCGACTGCGAACTCCATCGGCAGCTGCTGGATGACATCCTTGACGAAGCCGTTGACGATCAGCGCGATCGCCTCCTCCTCGGGAATGCCGCGCTGCATGACGTAGAATTTCTGGTCCTCGGAAATCTTCGACGTCGTCGCTTCGTGCTCGAACTGCGCCGTCGAATTCTTGGCTTCCATGTAGGGCACGGTGTGGGCGCCGCACTGGTCGCCGATCAGGAGACTATCGCAATTGGTGAAGTTGCGGGCGTTGGTCGCCTTGCGGTGCGCCGAAACCTGGCCGCGATAGGTGTTCTGCGAGAAGCCGGCGGCGATGCCCTTGGAGATGATGCGGCTCGACGTGTTCTTGCCGAGATGGATCATCTTGGTGCCGCTGTCGACCTGCTGGTAGCCGTTCGACACGGCGATCGAATAGAACTCGCCGGAGGAATCGTCGCCGCGCAGGATGCAGCTCGGATATTTCCAGGTGATCGCCGAACCGGTCTCGACCTGTGTCCACGAGATCTTCGAACGGTGGCCGCGGCAGTCGCCGCGCTTGGTGACGAAATTGTAGATGCCGCCCTTGCCCTCGGCATCGCCGGGGTACCAGTTCTGCACCGTCGAATATTTGATCTCGGCATCGTCGAGCGCCACCAGTTCGACGACGGCGGCATGCAGCTGGTTCTCGTCGCGCTGCGGCGCCGTGCAGCCTTCGAGATAGGAGACGTAAGCCCCCTCCTCGGCGATGATCAGCGTGCGCTCGAACTGGCCGGTGTTCTTCTCGTTCATGCGGAAATAGGTCGACAGCTCCATCGGGCAGCGCACGCCCTTGGGCACGAAGACGAACGAGCCGTCGGTGAAGACAGCCGAATTCAGCGTGGCGTAGAAATTGTCGGATGTCGGCACGACCGAGCCGAGATATTTCTGCACCAGCTCCGGATGCTCGCGGATGGCCTCCGAGATCGAGCAGAAGATGACGCCGGCCTGCGCCAGCTCCTTCTTGAACGTGGTGACGACGGAAACGGAATCGAACACCGCGTCCACCGCGACACGGCCCGATTTGTAGACGTTGTCGCTGGGCTCCTCGAGATCGGACGCGTCGGTCTTCTGCACGCCAGCGAGGATTTCTTGTTCCCGCAGCGGAATGCCGAGCTTCTCGTAGACCTTCAACAGCTCGGGATCGACGTCGCTCAGCGAGGTCGGGCCGGGCGTGCTCTTGGGCGCCGCGTAGTAATAGAGGTCCTGAAAATCGATCTTCGGATAATGGACGCGCGCCCAGGTCGGCTCTTCCAGCGTCAGCCAGCGCCGATATGCTTCCAGACGCCATTCCAGCATCCAGGACGGTTCATCCTTCTTGGCCGAGATGAAGCGAATAATGTCTTCGCTCAGGCCCTTGGGGGCCTTGTCCATCGCGATCTCTGTCTGGAATCCGTATTTGTACTGGTCGACGTCGATCTTTCGGACCCGATCGATCGTGTCCTGCACAGCAGGCATAAGCGTTCTCCATCCACGCCGGGGTCAAGGCCCGACAGTTTTCAAACTATGGCATCGCCAGGGCTGCCCATGAGGCGCAGAAGGCGGCGTAAGTTTCATATAGTGCGTCTCGGCCGGGAATTCACCCGGCCACTTGCAAACGCACGGCTCTACCAGGCCGCGAGGGCCTGAATTCTTTGTCGCCGCCTCAGGCGGCTTGTTCCCTGCCCGCCCGGCGCTGGGCAATACCAGCCAGCGCAGCACGGAACAGTTCGATATCCCCGGCACTCGTTGCGTGGCCGATGGACACGCGCAAAGCGCCCAGGCTGTCGCCATAACCCATGGCTTTCAGCACATGGCTCGGCCCGACCTTGCCCGACGAACAGGCCGATCCCGCCGACAGCGCAACGCCAGCCAGATCGAACGCGATCTGCGCCGTTTCGGCCTTGACGCCGGGAATAGCGAAGAATGTCGTGTTGGCAAGCCTTGGCGCGCCGGATCCGAAGATTTCTGCGTCCGGCACCAGTGTTTTGATGATGGTTTCGACCTCGTCGCGCCGGTGCGCGAGCGCATCGACATGGTTCAGTCCAGCCAAAGCCAGCCGGGCGGCAGCGCCAAAGCCGGCGATGGCCGCCAGGTTTTCGGTGCCGCCGCGATGGCCCTTTTCCTGGCCGCCGCCATTGATCAGCGGCTTCGGCATCATCAGATCGGCTGCCGCAACGATGGCGCCGACGCCCTTGGGGCCGCCGATCTTGTGCGAAGACAGAATCAGATATTCGGCGTAAGGCTCTGACATATCGATGGAAAAGCGGCCCGCAGCCTGCACGGCATCGACCACCAGAATGCCGCCCGCCGCTTTGACGATTGCAGCGATTGCCTCGATCGGCTGGATGACGCCGGTCTCGTTGTTGGCGGCATGGATGGCGACCAGCGGCAGGCCTTCGGCCTTGTCATGCGCGGCCAGAGCGGCTGTCAGCTGAGCGAGGTCGGCAATGCCATCGGCGTCGACGCCGATCCGCGAAACCTGTGTTGCCGGGAAGCGGCCGCCGTTCAACAGGCAAGGGTGGTCGGCCTCGCACACATAGAGCCGGCTCATGCGCACCGTGCCACGGCCCATCTGCCAATCCGGCGTCAGCAGCGTCGATGCGGCTTCCGTCGCGCCCGAGGTGAAGACGACATGCTCGGCCTTGGCGCCGACAAGTGCTGCCACATCGCGCCGGGCAGTGTCGATCAGGCGCCGCGCCGCGCGCCCCTCGGCATGCACCGACGACGGATTGGCGACGAGATCGAGCGCGGCAATCATCGCCTCGCGCGCCTCGGTAATGAGCGGCGCGCTGGCATTGTAGTCGAGATAGGCGCGTGCTGCGGCCATTTTCACCCAATCGATCCCGTCAAGACCCTTTCCGCAAGGATAGCGCGTTATTTCCTTGAAATTGCAAGGCAAGACGTCCTATTTACGCGGCTTGCGGCGAGGATGGCCGGGCCGTCACGGCTGGCTATCCAGTTTTGAACAATTCTAAACTAGCTTCTAAGAAGACGCTTGCCCTGCGTCAAGGCCCGGAAGGGCTGGGGCTGGAGTAAGAATTGTTCCGGGCGCCGCGCATTCGTATGCCATTTGGAGTATTTCATGCCTGAGGTCATTTTCACCGGTCCGGCCGGCCGCCTGGAGGGCCGCTACCAGCCTTCCAAGGAGAAGAGCGCGCCGATTGCCATCGTGTTGCATCCGCATCCGCAATTCGGCGGCACGATGAACAACAAGATCGTCTATGACCTCTTCTACATGTTCCAGAAGCGCGATTTCACCACGCTTCGCTTCAACTTCCGCGGCATCGGCCGCAGCCAGGGCGAATTCGACCACGGCACCGGCGAATTGTCGGATGCCGCCGCAGCGCTCGACTGGGTGCAGTCGCTGCATCCGGATTCCAAGAGCTGCTGGGTGGCCGGTTATTCCTTCGGCTCCTGGATCGGCATGCAGCTTCTGATGCGCCGGCCCGAGATCGAGGGCTTCATCTCGATCGCGCCGCAGCCAAACACCTATGATTTCTCGTTCCTGGCGCCCTGCCCGTCATCGGGTCTGATCATCCATGGCGATGCCGACAAAGTGGCGCCGCCCAAGGATGTGCAGGGCCTGGTCGACAAGCTGCACACGCAAAAGGGCATCACCATCACGCAGAAGACCTTGCCAGGCGCCAACCACTTCTTCGCCAACGACGCCGATCTGCTGCTCGAGGAATGCGCCGACTATCTCGACCGGCGGCTGGCCGGCGAATTGTCCGATCCGCGGCCGAAGCGGCTGCGCTAAGAGCAATTCCAGGAAAAGTGTAAACGGGTTTTCCGTCCGGAATTGCGCCAAAACAAAAACTCCCGGTCCGATGCCGTGCACAGTCGTGCCCATCATGGGCGCGACAATGCCATTTCGGCTGATCCAAACGGTGAAGCCAGCCTGACATGTGGCGCGGCTCGGCTGAACGGTGCACAATGCCGGTTCAGGCAGCGCAAGAAGGCATGACCGATCATGTACCAGCCTCCCCATTTCCAGGAAACGCGGCCGGACGTCCTGCACGGGCTGATCCGGACGCATCCGCTGGGGTTGCTGATCTCCAACGGCGCCGATGGCCCGGTCGCCAATGCCATTCCCTTCCTGCTTGATGCAGAGGTTGGGCCGAATGGCCGGCTGCGCGCCCATCTGGCCAGGGCCAACCCGCAATGGCGTCAGCTGGCCGACAATCCGACATCGCCGGTGCTGGTCGTCTTCCAGGGCGCCGACGCCTATGTGACGCCGTCCTGGTACGAGACCAAGCGCGAGACCGGCAAGGTCGTGCCGACCTGGAACTACGCCATTGTCCAGGTGCGAGGAACCGTCAGAGTGATCGAGGATTCCGCCTGGATCGCACAGCAGATCACCGAGCTGACGCTGTCGCAGGAAGGCGCCCGCGAGGGACCCTGGGCGGTGACCGATGCGCCGCCTACCTTCATCCAGTCGCAGATCAAGGGCATTGTCGGGCTTGAGATCGAGATCGCCGAAATCAGCGGCAAGTGGAAAGTCAGCCAGAACCGGCCTGTCGCCGACCGCGTCGGTGTCGCCGAAGGGCTGGAGAAGGAAGCCGCCAGCGCGCCTGACATGGCTCGGCTGGTGCGGAGCTGGGGTGGCATCGACAGCTAGCTGGGGTGGTCTTAGTCTAGATGGTTCCAAAGGCGTCAGCAATTCAGTTGCTTGCCGGCGCTGCTCCAATGCGGAAATTCGTCTTGTCTCGGCGCATCGTTTGGTTTGGTTTGCGAGCCCGACGGAATAGGCGGAACGTAGTTTTTGCCACCGGCAACCCCGACGCCGTGTAGCGGAAGATACATCCCAGCCGGCCAAGCACCATCGCACAGACGATGGCAACAGCACAGCCAAGGCCGAATCCGGCGACAGTGTCGCTCGGATAGTGCGCGCCGATAAAGATTCGGGTCGATGCGACCGACAAGGTTGCAGCCAGCAACACCCATCTGCGCTGGGGCAACAACAGTAGCGCAATGCCGAAAATGACACCCATGGTCGTGGCATGGCCGGACGGGAAGCTGGCAAAGCGCGCCTCCATGGAAAAAGGATGCAGCGACAGATCGCCGAGCTTGTCGAAATTCATTGGCCTGGCTCTGCCCACGCCATATTTCAGCGCGTTGACGACCATGGCCGAGAGCCCGATCGAACCCAGCACCATGAAGGCAAAGCAGGTCCAGTTGTAGAAGGTCATCCGCGCGCGCCGGGAAAGGCTGCGCCAATCCGTCAGATTCGCGGCAATCAGCACCAGTACCGACGGGACAAGATACCAGCCGCCGAGGCCGAAGAAGGTAAAAAACTCGGCGATGCGAAAGACATTGGTCGAGCCTGAAGCCCACTGCCTCGCCATGGTCCCTGCAAGATGGTCGAAACGGAGCGACACCGCGATCGTCAGCAAAAGCCAGGCCACGACCCAGACCGACCACAGGATTTTCGGGTAGCGCGCCGGGCGCGTCGCCAGGCGATGCCGTACAATCCCGAAAGTATCGCGGAAATTAGCGACAGACTGCCGGAGCATGGCAGGCAAAGCGGCACGCGCCGGCTTTGGCGACTTCATCAACATGCGGAGCTCGGCGCCATCATTGAAGAGGTATCAGTTCGCCACACGGTACAGGCCGAGCGACAGTTTATCACCTGACGAATAGTTGATGCCGTCGATTTCAGCGACGCGGCTGGCCTTCTTGCCTTGCCCCGCCAGCAGGTCATCCAGCCGTTTTTCATCGCCGACCGGCGCCAGGCCCAGCGCGCAGGCCGGATCGCCAAGCAGATGTTGCGCAACCCCGTCGACATCGGTTAGTACCGTCTTTGTGCCCACCAGAAATACCAGGCTCGGTTCGTGATATTGCGCGGAGGCGAGCACGCTCATCTCACAGGGACGATCGGCGCGAACCGCAGCCTCGATTTCCCGGCTCATCCAAATCGGTTTCAGTGACGGCACGATGACACCGAACAGTAGGGCGTAGGTTATACCGGCGCAAACCGCAGCCCCGCCGATGCGGACCAGCGGCACCAGCGCCTGGCGCGAAACAGCGAGGTAGCCGGCGCCCAATGCTGCCGCAGCGGCCGGAACGCTCCACCATAAAAATGTCTTCATGAGATAGATCGGCGCACCGACGCAAAGCACGGCGAGACCGACTGTCACCAGAACGGTGCCGAATGCGGTCGCCCACCACAGCCATGTCTGCCAGCGCCTGAGCGGCGCATTTGCCTCTTGCGGTGTCAGCGTCAAAAGCCAGCCGATGAGCAGGGCCATGCCGGGATAGGCCGGCAGCACATAATGCGGCAGTTTCGTCGGGATCAATTCGAAGACGAGCCAGAACGGAACGTACCAGGCGAGGCAGAAACGCAGGCGCGGATCGTCGCGCAATCGGTTGAGCGCCTGCAGTCCGGCGCCGAGCGCCACAAGGCCGAACGGCCACATGAACAGGCAATAGGTCAGCACGTAGAAGCCCGGCGGAACGCCGTGCGACTCCTCGCCTTGCGCGACCTTGCCGAGCATATCCTTGCCGACGGCCTGCTGCAGGAAGGCGCCGTTGCTCTTCCAGGTGATGAGGGCGAGCCAAGGCAGCACGATCAACAGCACCAGAATCAGCCCACGCCCGGCTTTCAGCCTCGCCAGCCAGCGCCAGTCGCGCTCGAAGGCAACCAGCGTGAGCACCGTCAGCGCCGACAGCAGCGGTGCAATCGGCCCCTTGATGAGGATAGCTGCGCCCTGCGCAGCCCAGAAAATCCACGGCAGATGGCCGGCGACAGGCTCGTTGCGGCGCGATGCCAGATAAATCTGCGCCAGCGCGCCTTGCGCCAGAACGCAGCAGGCAAGCAGCATCGCGTCGGTCTTGGCGTCACGGCCTTCGAAGGCGGTGGCGAAAATCGCCGCCATGACGAGGCCGGCGGCAAGACCGGCATTGGCGCCGAACAGATTGGCCCCGGTCCAGGCGATTGCGACGACGGCGATGGCGATGCCCAGCGCCGAGATCAGCCGGTAAATCCAGATCGGCGCCTGTGCCCCCTCGCCGCTCAGCGTCACCGCGGCCGATTGCAGCCAGTAGATGCCGATCGGCTTTTGGTAGCGCGACGCGTCCTGGAAGCGGATGTCGACATAGTCGCCGGTCTCCGTCATCTGCTTGGTCGCCTGGACGAAGCGCGGCTCGTCGCGGTCGAGCGGCGGCAAAGAGGCCAGTCCCGACGCCGTCATCATCAGGCTGAACAGGAAGAGAAAGATGTAGTTCCTGCTCATTTCGACACCGGACAGACTGAATTTGGCGGGACTGGTGGCTCAGTCGACCTTGGTCATCGCCGCCTTGCGCTCATTGGCGATGAGCCATAAATTTCTGACATAGATCACCATGCCCATGGCCTGGCCGGCGATGAACACCGGATCCTCACGCTGGATGGCGTAGACCAGCAGCAGCCCGCCGCCGAACAGCGAGAAGAACCAGAAAGCGATCGGCACGACGCTGCGCTTGGCCTTTTCCGAAGCGATCCACTGCACCAGGAAGCGCATGGTGAAGAAGAACTGGGCAACGAAGCCGAGCAGAACCCAGGCGTCGAACTGCTTGACGAAAACCTGGTGCAGCCAGGTCGCCAATTCCTGAAACACGTTAGCCATGCGTGATTTCCTCTACCTTTGGCATTCTGCGGCGCCGGCGCCGAAGCCACCAGACGCCGGCGAGATCGAGCGCGCCCTGCAGGCCGCGATCGAAGATGCCGTAATTCGACTTGCCGTGGCGGCGCGAGCGGTCGACGACGTCGCAATGGACGACGCGGTAGCCTTCCTGGATGACCAGGGCCGGAACGAAACGATGCGTGCCGTCGAAGAAGGGCAGTTTGCGCAGGATGTCGGTGTGGATGGCCTTCAGGCCGCAGCCGGTGTCGCGGGTGTCGTCATGCAGGATCGCGCCACGCAGCCAGTTGGCGAAACGCGACGCCAATTGCTTGATCTTGCTGTCGCGGCGCTTCAGCCGCTGCCCTTGCGCGGCTCCGAACCCAGGCCCAGCCTGGCGCAGCGCATCGACCAGCACGGGGATATATTGCGGGTCGTTCTGGCCGTCGCCGTCGATGGTGGCAACGATCGAGCCGCGCGCCGCCCAGGCGCCCGAGCGCACCGAAAGCGACTGGCCGGCGGATTTCTCGTGCCGAAGCTGGCGAAGCGGAAACGGACGTTTGGCGGCTTCAGCGGCAAGCACCGAAGCCGTATCGTCGGTCGAACCGTCATTGACGACGATGATTTCGAAGTCGCGCCCGGTCATCGCCGCCTCGATCTCGTCGATCAGCAGCGGCAGGTTCGCCGCCTCGTTGCGGCAGGGAATGACGATGGATATCAATGCGTCCGGCATATCGCGTCGGGCTCTGTCACAAGATATGGCATTTGGTGGATGCCGTGCGGTGCCGTTCCAGCGGATCGAACCCGTTGGCGCGGCGCCTCATTACGCCAGCCGACAGGATGAAGCAAGCATGCGCGGCAGTGCAGAATAGGCTGTCCATGCCGGCGCAAAATCGGAAACCACTTTTGCTTGACGCGCTTGGATGCTAAACGCCCGCGTTCAGGCCATGCCGGGCCGTTCGGACCCGGCGCTTTCAGGAAGAAACAATGCCCGCCTTCAAGTCCGATTTCCTGCGCGTCATGAGCGAGCGCGGCTTCATCCACCAGATTTCGGATGAGACCGGGCTGGATCAACTTTTCGCGAAGGAAACCGTGACCGCCTATGTCGGCTACGACGCCACGGCGACCAGCCTGCACATCGGCAATCTGATTTCGGCGACCATGCTCTACTGGATGCAGGAGACCGGCCACCGGCCGATCGCACTGATGGGCGGCGGCACCTCGATGATCGGCGACCCGTCCTTCCGTGACGACCAGCGCAGCCTTTTGACGCCCGAGGCGATCGCCACCAACATCGAAGGCATCAAGCGCATTTTTGGCCGCATCCTGCGCTTCGGCGACACTGGCAACGACGCCATCATGGTCAACAATGCCGACTGGCTGATGAAGCTCAACTATGTCGAGTTCCTGCGCGATGTCGGCCGCCACTTTTCGGTCAACCGGATGCTGACCTTCGACAGCGTCAGGCTGCGGCTCGAGCGCGAACAGTCGCTGTCCTTCCTCGAATTCAACTACATGATCCTGCAGGGCTATGATTTCGTCGAGCTCAGCCGCCGCCACGACTGCCGGCTGCAGATGGGCGGTTCGGACCAGTGGGGCAACATCATCAACGGCGTCGATCTCGGCCACCGCATGGGCACGCCGCAACTCTATGCGCTGACCACGCCGCTGCTGACGACGTCGTCGGGCGCCAAGATGGGCAAATCGGCCAAGGGCGCGGTGTGGCTGAACGGCGACCTCTTCTCGCCCTATGATTTCTGGCAGTTCTGGCGCAACACCGAGGATGCCGACGTCGAGCGCTTCCTGAAGATCTTCACCCGGCTGCCGCTGTCGGAGATCGCGCGGCTGGCCGCCCTTGGCGGCTCGGAGATCAACGAGGCCAAGAAGGTGCTGGCCACCGAAACCACGGCCATCGTGCACGGCCGCGAGGCGGCGCAACAAGCCGAGGAGACCGCGCGCAAGACCTTCGAGGAAGGCGTGACAGCCGAAACGCTGCCGACCGTGGAAGTGGACGGCGCCGCGCTGGAAGCCGGCATCGGCATCCTGTCGCTGCTGGTCACCGCGGGCCTTGCCGGGTCGAACGGCGAGGCGCGCCGGCATATCCAGGGCGGCGCCGTGCGCCTCAACGACCAGCCGGTGGCGGACGACCGGCGGATGGTGACGCCTCAGGATTTGAGTCCGGAAAACGTCGCAAAGCTTTCAGTGGGCAAGAAAAAGCACGTGCTTGTGCGGCCTGCCTGAGCCGTCTTCTGGGATCCTCAGCGATACTCGAAGATCGACCGGAAAATGCCCGGCGCGATTACCGATAGCGGGTTGATGTCCAGCACCGGCTTGTTGGCGTTGCCCTTGAGCCGGTAGGTGACGCCGATCAGGCCTCGGTCGCGGCCGTTGCCGAGCAGAACGCCGACCAACGGCAACTCGCCGAAGATGCGGTTGAGGCCATAGGCCGGCATGAAGGTGCCGGTCATGTCCATATTGTTGTTCTGGTCGTAGAGCGTGCCCTGGAAGGTGGTGCCGATGCGCGGGCCGCGCAGCACGCCGTTGGCCAGCTTCAGGTAACCGCTGCCCTTGTCGATCTCGGTAAAGCCGCGCTCGAATTTTACCCGCGAGGTGTCGATCTTGCCCTTGACCGCTTCGTTCAAGCTGCGGCTGTCGCCGGTTGGCGTGGTCGAGACGATGGAGGCGAGCTTGGGTTCATTGACGATGAAGAAGTTGCTCGAATCGACCTGTCCCCGCATCGGGCCGTCGGCCGCGCCGCTGAGCGCCAGCGTGATCGATCCGCCTTCCATATGCTCGTAGATGTTGAGGAAGCGCAATATGGCGCCTGCGTCGGCCGACTTCATGGTGAGCGCGCGGGCACCATTGCCTGCCGTATTGCTGATGGTGATGGCGGCGCCGGAACTTGCCGCGGCGCTGACCTTGAGCCTGTTCACCCTGGAGCCGGCGGCACTGTAGTCGAGCTTCAAATTGGACAGGACCTCGTCATGGAACCCGGTTAGCGAATTGACGTCGGCGCTGACCGAAACCGCGTCCGTGCCGGTGGTTTTGGTGGCGGTATCGACATCGGAGGTGAACTGTTTGATCAGCGAGCGGGCATCGAGCGCGTTGCCGCTGACATCGACGGCAAAGCCCTTGCCCGACCGCTTCACCGTCACGGCGACATCGTCGCCCCGGTTCAAGGCGACTTTGCTGAAGCGGGCCGACGACAGCGCGCCCTTGACCAGGACGACATTGCCTTCGACCGAAAAGCTCTTTCCGTCGAGGTCGAAGTCGGACAGCGTCGTGGTATCGCCGGACTTGCTCATGGTAAAAGTGGCATTGGCGGCAATGCCCGGCCCCTTGCTCCAGCCTGCCCAGGGAATGTCCAGCCTGGCGCTCGTCAGGTCGACGTCGACGTTCTGGCTGCCGCCTTCGCCGCTCTTGTCGATTGCCACCTTGATGGTGCCGGAAATCAGCGGCGACAGGCCAGGCATGGCGATGGCGCGCGTCTTGTCGTCGAGCACAAGCGCCACCTTGCGGCTGCGCGGCGGGCCGCCATCCCTGAGCGGCTCGACCAGATCGAGCTGGGCTGGAATGCCGTTCAGCCGCGCCTTGGCAGAGATCACCGCCTTGTCGGGCCCGACTTCGATCGAACCGTCGGCATCGGTCACCATCTGGCCTTCGAACGGCTTGGCGAGCGACAGGTCCTTGTAGTCGAGCGATACCAGCCAATCGAGCTTCGACGTGTCGACGCCGGATTGCAACGGAATGTCGGCCTTGACGTGGCCGGTCACCGTGCCCGACAGGTCGTCCGGCAAGATGCCGACATGGCGCATGGCGTTGATCGGTTCGTAGGAGGCAAGTTCGGCGATGGCCGGCGCCTCGCCGGCGACGTCGATGTCGAGCGCGCCGATCACCGGCGGGTGGTTTGCCGCCTTTACCGACAGTGTGCCATTGCTTGCCGCCACGGTGCGGCCGCTCGGCATATAGACGCTGCCCGAGGACAGCGCGACGTCGACATCGTTGCCGTGGAAGGAAACGACGCCGACGGCATCGCGTATCGGCGGGATGCGGCCGGCGGTGTCGAAACGCGAGCCCTCGACCTGGAAGCGGCCGAACACCTCGTCGGCCGAAAGCGGCACGCCGTTGCCGAGACGCCCCGGCACGACCTGGAACTGCAGGCTGGCATCGACGACGCGGCCGCCAAACAGGTTCTGCAGCACCCACAGCCGCGCGTTCTTGGCGGAGAACCAAGGCCATAGCTGCTTGACGTGCGAGACCGCCATGTCGTGGACGTTGAGCGACACCGATATACCCGGCGGTCCGTTGTCGATGAAGGAAACCGCAGCGGTTCCCAGCACTTCGCTCCCCGATCCCGACCTGATACCGATCTGGTCGGCGACAAGCTTGCGGCTCTTGATCTGATAGACGCCGGCGATGCGAGCGAAGAAATTCAGCGCCGGCTCGGGCGATTCCGAAGGCGCCAGCGTCGAGCCGTCGCTGGTCAGGTCGTAACGATAGGAAGGCTCCTCGCCGGCCGCGCCGGTCGACGGCTTTGGCCCGATCGAGCCGGCGAAATTGAACGCCGAGCGCCCGGTCTTTAGAACCAGCCTGCCGACATCGATCTTGTTGGAGCCGGAGACAAGGGCGGCGTCGACATCGACATCGGCCGGCAACAGCCCGCGTGTGCCGAGGTCGAGCACCGAGCCGGTTAGCGACAGCGAGCCCGTCAGCCGCGAATCGGTCTCGCCCGAGCCTTCGGATCCCGTGAGCTTCAAAGCCATCGCGCCGGTTCGCCCGCCGGCCGCCGGCGTGGTCTCCGCGACATCCGCCATGTCGATGGCGGCGTTCAAGGCGGTGACGCGCATCGAGCTCGTATCGCGGGTGGCGGTGGCCGTGACGGTGAGCGCGCGGCCATCGACATCCGCCTCGGACGAGAACTCCATGCTGCCGGGGCCCGACTGCAGCACCGTGGCGTTGGCGATCGTGACCAGCTTGACCGATCCGGCCTCGGGCAGCTCGAACGCGACATTTTTGAGATCGATGCGGCGCATCGAATCCTCGCGCACGGCATCGAGTGCACGATTGACGTCACTGAAGACGGCGGCGGCCAGTTTTTCCGGATCGATGAGACCTTCTTGATTGCGCAGGCGCGCTGTCCAGTCACCACCCGACGGCATTGCCGCGGTGACGATATGGGCGTCGGAAATCCTGGCGCTGGTCAGCCGAACCTCGCCCGAAAGCAGCGGGATAAACCGGATGCCGAAGCGGACGCGCCCGGCATCGGCCATCGGCTTGCCGTCGGCGGTCTCGACGCTGACATCCTTGACCTGCAGCGCAATGAAGCTCGATCCGTCAAGTGTCAGGCTGGCAGGACCGACGGCGACTTTGACGTCGAAACCGGCCAGTTTCTCGATCGCCGTTTCGGCTTCCAACCGCAGCCGTTCGCTGCCGATGCCGGTGGCGCCGATGACGTAGACAGCCGCCGCTGCCAGCAGCACAAGGGCTCCAATGCCGGCAAATGCGCGAACAAGAATACGAAAGCCGCCGCCGATCCGCGCCTTGCCGAGTGGCGGCACGCGGCAAGCGGACGGGAAAGCCCCCAGGTCGGTGATCTCGTCACGCCTGAACCGGATTTTCTCGTGTTGCGGTTCTTCCTGATCCACGCAATTTTCCGTTGTGCGAATTCGATCGTGGACGGATCCCCGCCCGACACTATAACGATGCAGGCTAGAGCATGATGCCGAAAAGTGTGAGGCGGTTTTCTCGGACAAACGGTTTCCGTTTGTCCAGGCATCATGCTCTATCTCTTTGATTCAGGGCCGCGTAACCTCAAACAAGGGCATCGATATGGCTGATCTCGACGTTGGCGACGTTGCGCCGCAATTCGATCTTCCGCGCGACGGCGGCGGCTCACTCAGCCTTGCCTCGATGCGGGGGAAGCCTGTTGTACTTTATTTCTATCCGCAGGACGACACCACAAGTTGTACCAATGAGGCGATCAGCTTTTCGCAGCTGAAGCCGGAGTTCGAAAAGGCCGGCGCCGTGGTGATCGGCCTGTCGCCGGACAGCGTGAAGAAGCACGACAAGTTCAAAACCAAATACGATCTCACCGTCGACTTGGTTGCCGACGAGGAGCGCAAGGTGATCGAGGCCTACAATCTGTGGGTCGAGAAGACGATGTATGGCCGCAACTATATGGGCGTCGAGCGGGCGACGTTCCTGATCGGCAAGGACGGGCGGATCGCCGGGATCTGGCGCAAGGTCCGGGTGAAAGGCCATGCCGAAGCAGTGCTGGAGGCGGTCCGCGCGCTCTGAGGCGCCACCGATCTGGCCAACGCCGCGCAGTGCATTAGGGGCATAGGACATATATGCGGTTGGCTGACACCGTTGGTCACTAGCGCGCCCGAGACGGCAAAACTTTGTTAACCCTAATAATGTGTAATCGGGCTTCGTTGGTGTCGTAACGAAAGCTTGGTCCCGTGAACCTAACCGGTCAGTCAGCGGTCTTCGGCAGGCGCAAGGAGCCGCATACGGTCATCATTGCGCGGGGCAATGAAATACGACATTTCACCATCCGGCCGTGGCTCGTCGCCTTTCTCGGCTCGGCACTGGCGGCGATCGCCATCGGCTATCTCTTGGCGACCTCCTATCTCGTGCTGCGCGACGATCTGATCGGCGCCACCACGGCCCGGCAGGCGCGCATGCAGCAGGCCTATGAGGATCGCATCTCGGCGCTTCGCGCGCAGGTCGACCGCATCACCAGCCGCCAGCTTCTCGACCAGAAACTGATGGAGACCAAGGTCAGCGAATTGATCGAGCGGCAGAGCCAGCTCAGCCAGCGCCATGGCCGCCTTGGCCCGATCCTCGAACGGGCGGAAAACGAGGTCGGCACGCCGGCCGCCGCGGATGTGGCGGCAAAACTCGACGAGCATGCCGAACTGACTGGCGGCGAGCCACTCGCCTATTCGGTCGCCAGCCTCGGTTCGGGCGACACCAGGGCATTCTCGCTGTGGTCGACACGCTCCGACCCGCTGCCCAGCGAAACGGCAGCGGACCGTGCCGACAAATTGTTCGTCTCGATCAATGATTCACTGAAGGCTATCGAAAGCCAGCAGCTCACCCGCATCGAAACCTTGGCCGACAACGCCTACAAGAACGCCGATGCCATCACCCAGGCGCTGGAAGCCGCCGGTCTGCCGGTCGACAGTGATTTCGGCAAGAACGAAAGCGATGTCGGCGGACCGCTGATCCCGCTTGACAGCTCGATGATGTTCGACAGCAAGGTCAAGGAACTGGACGAGGCGCTGGATACGCTCGACCAGTTGAAGAAAGAGGCGCGGCGGCTGCCGCTCGCCAACCCGGCGCCGGGCCACTCCGTCACCAGCCCGTTCGGCGTGCGCACCGACCCCATCCTCGGCACCGCTGCCCTGCACTCGGGCATGGATTTCCGCGCGCCGGTCGGCATGGCGGCCAAGGTCACGGCGGCCGGAATCGTCACCAAGGCCGGCTGGAACGGCGGCTATGGCCGCATGGTCGAGGTCGATCACGGCAACGGCTTTGCCACGCGCTACGGCCATCTGAGCGAGATCGACGTTGCCGTCGGCCAAAAACTCGCGGCCGGCGACATCATCGGCAAGACCGGCAGCAGCGGCCGCTCGACCGGCCCGCACCTGCACTACGAGGTCCGCCACAATGGCGAGGCCATCGACCCGCTGCGCTTCCTGACCGTCGGCAAGAAGGTCGAGCAGTATCTGTAGGGTCAAGCCAGGCGGCTGGTTGCTGCCCAACTTCTCCGCGCCCTGCCCGCTGGTTCCGGATCCAAGGTCGCACCAAGCGCGGACCCGTGCCGACAAAACTGTCCCTGGGCTGAGACAGATGCACGGCCACTGCGAAGCCCATCGAGGCATGGGCGTCATGGCCACGGGCATGCATCACCCTTATCGCCTCATTGCGTTTGACGGCCTCCCGGAGCCGACAATATCGACGGCCAGGCCGTAGCGGGCGACGTCGCGGATCTGATATCCCCTGCCCGGCCAGCATCGGCCTGAGATAAGCTCGCGTGCCAATCTCGCGGTTCGATAGTTCGGGATGGCGGTGCAGATGACGGCGGATCTCGACCATCCGATCGAGAATTCCGGCATCGATGGCGGGGTCGCGGCACCGCCTGGTGCTGCGGGCCCGGTCAGGATTTGACATGGATGTCTCGCGGGAATCTGGTTAGCGTCTCATGGCCGGTCTCGGTCACCAGAATGGTCTCGCTGATCTCGATGCCCCAGCCATCCATCCACATGCCAAGAATGGAGTGCACGACATTGCCGGGTTGCAGCGCGGTCTTGTCGCCGGGCCGCAGGCTGATCGTGTGCTCGCCCCAATCCGGGGGATAGGCGACGCCAATGGAGTAGCCGATGCGCGATTCCTTCTTCAGCCCGTAGCGCTGGATAACCTTGCGCCATGCGGCCTCGACCGCTTCGGCTGTGGTCCCCGGCCTGACCGCGTCGAGCACCGCATCCATGCCTTCGATCACCGCCTTTGCGGTGTCGGCGACACGGGCCGGCGTCTTGCCGAGCTGCATCGTTCGGGCGAGGCCGGCGGCATAGCGGCGGCAGACACCGGCAAGTTCGAGCGCAATCGTCTCGTCCTCTCCAAACCGCCGGTCGCTCCACATGATGTGCGGAGCCGATGCATTCTCGCCGCCGAGGATGGTCGGCGGCAGTGCCGTGATGTCGCCGGCGAAGTCCGCGCTGCCGGCGATCTGCGTCGCCTGGATCGCGGCAATCGCATCGCACTCGCGCACACCTGGCGCAATGACTTCGAAGGCCCGCGCAACAGCTGCTTCAGCCAAGGTCGACGCCTTGCGCAGGTAGGCAATTTCTGGAGCGGATTTCACGGCGCGGATCCAGTTCACCAGGAGATCGGCGTCGTGCCATTTCGCATTGGGCAGGCCGGCGACCAGCCGGGCATGCGCCTTCGGCGAGAAATAATAGGCTTCGAGCTCGATGCCGATATGTCTCGCGCCCCAGCCCTTGGCGACGATCCAGGCCGCTATCCAGTCCATCGGATGGCGATCGGCGCGCTGCACGTGGTCCTCGGGGAAGCCGACCACATTCTCCGGCTTCATCCAGGCCGTCAGCAAGCCGCCTGCCGCATCCATGGCGCGGCCGATCCAGACCGGCTCGGCCTCGTTTTCGATCGGGACCAGCACGACCTGCGGCGTGTAGAACGACCAGCCGTCATAGCCGGTGATGTAATGCTGGTTGGCGACATCGTTGACTACCAGCAGTTCCAGCCCACGCGCCGCCATCTCGGCGCGGATCTTCTTGAGCCGCCGCTGGTACTCATCGCGCGCAAAAGGCAATTCGATCATCGGTTTTCCTGCTGGATTGTTGGCCGGCGAGCCCCGCGCCCGCCTGACGTCATTCACCATTGCGGTGGTTTCAGCCCGGCTGCAATCGGCCAGCGCGACGAATGGGACAGGTCCTGCAGCGCGCCCGGGAACCGTCACGAATTATTTTTGAATTCCATTTGACTGAATAAATTGCCTGTGCAAGTCTTGGTCTTCCTATGGGGCGCGGGACATGGCACTGCGGGGGACCAATCAGGAGTTCGGGCGGCCTTACAACCGGCGCATCGTGCTGGAGTCCATCCGTCTTCACGGTCCCATCGCTCGCGGCGACATTGCCGGCCGGGTCGGCCTCACCGTCCAGACCGTATCGACCATCGTTCGCGAACTCGAAGAGCATGGTTATGTGCTGTCGCTGCGCGAAGAGCCGCGCGGACGCGGGTTGCCGCCGGCGACGCTCAGGATCAACCCCGAGGGCGGCTATGCCGTCGGCGTCCACCTCACCCCGCTGGGGATCGACGCGGCGCTCATCAATCTCAGCGGCGATGTCATCGAGAGCATGCATCGCGAGGCGCCGCATGCGACGCCCGACCATGCCTTCGAGCTGATCGGCGCGATGGTGCCCGAGTTGACCGCGCTGCGGCCCGGCGGACGCGTGCTCGGCATCGGCATGGCGCTGCCTGGACCGTTCGGCGTGGAGTCGATGAGCTTCGTGGGCCCGACGACCATGGCCGGCTGGAAGGATGTCGCGCTGCCGGAACGGCTGGCGGCGTCGACCGGGCTGCCGGCCTTCTTCGAAACCGACATGGCGGCGGCGGCCATGGGCGAACGGCTTTACGGTCTCGGCTCCGGTTATTCCGAATACTACTACCTCTATTTCGGCGTCGGCCTCGGCGGCGTCATCGTGCATGACGGCGCGGTGATGCGCGGCGCCTGGGGCAATGCCGGCGAAATCGGACACATCCCTGCCGTTCCCGGTGGCGAGCCTTGCCCATGCGGCAACAGCGGCTGCCTCGAACGGTATCTCTCGCTGGAAGCACGTCGCCGCCGCAACATCAGCGATGCCGCCTGGGTGGCCGAGATCGCGCCGATCTTCCGCAACGCCATCGTCACCATAGAGAATGTGTTCGACCCCGAAACCGTCATCCTCGGCGGGCTCGCCCCCACCGAGCTCCTGGAAAAGCTGGTCGGCGCGGCGGGACAGCTTCCCAATTCGGTCTCGGCGCGGCGCGACCGCAAGACACCGCGCGTGACGGTGGCGACCGGCGGCAAGCATTCGGTGCTGCGCGGCGCTGCCGCATTGGCCGTTTCGGGCGTGCTGTCGCCGCGCTTCGGCCAGATGTTCATTGCCGAGCGCGAGCGCCGGTCAGACCTCATGCACAGCAAGGGAGTGGCGGCATGACCGAACCGCTGCTGGTACTCGAAAACGTCACCAAGAATTACGGCGCCATCCACGCGCTGAGGGGCATCAGCTTCTCGATCGGCAAGGGCGAAGTCGTGGCGCTGCTCGGTGACAATGGCGCCGGCAAGTCGACGCTGGTCAAGATCATCGCCGGCGGCCTCGAACCGAGTTCCGGCCGCATGCTGTTCGAGGGCAAGGAGTTTCTGGCGAAGACGCCGGCCGAGGCCAAGGCTGCCGGGATCGAGACCGTCTACCAGGACCTGTCGCTCTGCACCAATGTCGACGTCGTCGCCAATTTCTTCATGGGCCGCGAAATCACCCGCAAGGTTCTCGGTGTCCCCATCCTCGACGAGCGCGCCATGGAGGCCGTCGTCGGCAAGGCGCTGGCCAGTGCCGGCACCCGCATTCCGTCGCTGCGCACCAATGTCGAGCATCTCTCGGGCGGCCAGCGCCAGGCCATCGAGCTCAACCGCTTCGTCCATTGGGGCGGCAAGCTGGTGCTGCTGGACGAGCCGTTCGCGGCACTCGGCGTCGAGCAGACCAGGCGCGGCCTCGAGATGATCCGCCAGGTGGCCAACCAGGGCATCGGCGTCGTGATCATCACCCACATCATGCAACAGGCCTTCCAGGTTGCCGACCGGATCGTGGTGATCCGGCAAGGCGTCGTGGCCGGCGATGTCGCGCGCAACAAAACAAGTCCCGATGCGGTGATCAACATGATCACCGGTGAGACGCTTGCCGGTGCCGGACCGGCAGGTTGAGGGACAAAAGAGGGGTCCGGTATAAAAGAGGAGCGAACGACATGAAGCGAATACTGGTTCTTGTCTTCGGTATCCTGGCACTGGCTCTTGCCTCGCTCACGCCGGCAATGTCCCAGACCAAGGGCACCGTCTATTACATGGTCCCGACCCTGCTCGATGAATTCCAGACCGGCTCGGTGAGCGCGCTGGAGCTGTTCCTCAAGCAGGTCGGTTATGAGGTGAAAACACTCAACGCCGACAACAAGACCGACGCGCAGCAATCGCAGATGAACGACGTCATTGCGCTGAAGCCGGCGGCGATCATCCTGGCCGCCGTCGATTTCAACGCGCTGAAGCCGTCCATCGAAGCGGCGCGTGCAGCCGGCATCCCGGTGGTCGAGTTCGACCGCCAGATCACCTCGACCCCGTCCGATTTCACCTCGGTGGCGGGCACGGTCGAGATCGGCTACGTCGCCGCCGAGCAGGCGCAAAAGCTTCTGACCGCCAAGAACGGTTCTGTGAAGGGCAAGATCCTGCAGGTGCTCGGCGATCCCGGCGATCCCTACACGCTCGACATCCAGAAGGGTTTCGAGGAGAAGTTGAAGGCGTTTCCTGACGTCAAGATCATCTCGCTGCCGGCCATGCAATGGGAAGCCAGCAACGCCGGCACGATCGTTGCCGACCAGATGCTCGCCAACCCCGACATCGACCTGATCTTCAGCCATGCCGCGCACCTGTCGGTCGCAGCCGTCGCCTCGCTCGAGGCCGCCGGCAAGAAGCCGGGCGACGTCATGCTGATGAGCTCGAACGGCGCTCCGGTCGGTCTCGACCTGATCCGCAAGGGCTGGCTCAATGTCGAAGTCGAGCAGCCGCTCTACGCGCAGGCCGCGGCCGTGGCGATGTTCATGGACAAGATCGCCGGCAAGCAGGAAATCAAGCCTGGCGAGTATGACGTGCTCGGCTTGAAGTCGACCGTGACCAAGGAGAGCTGGGGCCCCAACATCAAGATCCCGGGCGCCGCCATCACCAAGGAAAACGTCGACAATCCGGCCTTCTGGGGCAACCAGAAGCCGCCGACGGACACGATCAAGTCTGTCGAATAGTCGCTTAGCGAAGCGCTCCGGGTCATTGGGGCCCGGAGCCTGCCCATTCACGACGCCGCGTCCCAGGACACCGTGGCGAACCTAAACCCGCGCCTGAACCCGACGAAATCGAGTTGATTTCTTAGCCTGATTTTCTCGGGGGCGCCAACCGGATCAGCCCATGAACCCGCGCAGCCGCAAAGCCCTGGAGTTCGTCCTCGACAACCTCGTCTGGTTCATGCTGATCTTTGTGCTGGTTGTCTTTTCCGTCTTCGTCCCCAACTACTTCCAGCTCGGCATCTTCGCCAACATCATCGAGGCCTCGAGCGTTCTCGGCGTGATGTCGATCGGCCTGTCGCTGGTCATCATTGCCGGCCATATGGACCTGTCGGTGGAATCGGTGGCCGCGCTCAGCGCCATGGCGGTCGGCATCCTGTTCTGCTCGTCGGGCATCGGCATGGGCATACAGCTCAATCCGCAATGGCTGATGGTTCCGGTTTCGCTGCTGGTTGCGCTCGCCGTCGGCGGCCTCATCGGCGCCTTCAACGGCTATCTGGTGGTCAAGGTGAAGATGAGCGCCTTCATCATCACGCTGGCGTCCTACATCTGGGTGCGTGGCCTGGTGCTGGTGATTTCCGGCGGCCGCTCGGCACAGGATCTGGCGCCGGCCATCCGCTGGTTCGGCATCCAGCGGCTGGCGGGCCTGCCGCTGACCGCCTGGATCGCCGTCGCCTGTTTCGTCCTGTTCTCGCTGATCATGGCCAAGACGCCGTTCGGCCGCCACCTCGTGATGATCGGCGGCAACGAGACAGCGACCTTCCGCGCCGGCATCCGCGTCAACCGCAACCTGATCATCGCCTTCGTGCTGGCTGGCGCCATCGCCGGCCTCGCCGGCTGGCTGCTCGCCATCCGCACCTCGGGCGCCACCGCCAATCTCGGGACCGGGCTGTTGTTCAACGCCTTTGCCGCCGTCGTCATCGGCGGCGTCAGCCTGAAAGGCGGCGTCGGCACCTTGCCCGGGGTCTATGCCGGCGTGCTGCTGCTCTCCTCCATCAACACGGCGATCAATCTGATGGGCCTGCCGGCGAATTTCACCCAGGTGATCCACGGCCTTTTGGTGCTCGCCGCCGTGCTGCTCGACGCCTTCAAGCAAACCATTCGCCAAAGACTGGCATAGGAGACGGCTGGCATGACAGGACGGCTCGAAAGCAAGGTCGCGCTGATCGTCGGCAGCGCGCGCGGCATCGGCAAGGGCATCGCCCAGCGCTTTGCCGAAGAAGGCGCAAGACTGGTCCTGGCCGACAGCGAGGCCGAGGCCGGCCAGGCGACCGCGGACGAGCTCGGCGCTGCCTTCATCCGAACAGACATTTCGCAAATTGCCGACGCAGAAGCCGCGGTTGCGCTGGCGCTGAGCCGCCACAGTCGTCTCGACATCATCGTGCAGAATGCCGGCATCTATCCCTGGCAGCTCATCGAGAACACCAGCCCGGACGACTGGGACCGGGTGATGGCCGTCAATCTGCGCGGCACCTTCAACGCCACGCTGGCAGCGCTGGCGCCGATGAAGGCGCAGGGCTACGGGCGCATGCTCTACACCTCGTCGATCACCGGTCCGCACGTCACCAGCCCCGGCCATGGCCACTACGCCGCCAGCAAGGCCGGCATCAACGGCTTCATCCGATCGGCGGCGCTGGAATTTTCCGGCTACGGCATCACCGTCAACGGCGTCGAGCCCGGCAACATCCTGACCGAAGCGATCGAGCTGCATCGGGGCGCCGCCTACATCAAGAACATGGAGGATTCGATCCCGCTCGGACGCCTCGGCAGTCCGCGCGACGTCGCCAACGCCTTCCTGTTCCTCGCCTCCGACGATGCCAGCTACATCACCGGCACGACCATCGTCGTCGACGGCGGCCAGTTGCTGCCCGAAGGCAAGGATTTCCGGCTGCTGCCGCCGTGATCAGCCGGATTTCTTGTACAGCAGCAACTCAGGCCGGTACTCGAAGTGCATGGTGTCGTAGTGATACCAGCGCCCGCCCCAGATGAAGCCGTTTTTCTCGAAAAATTCCACGATTTCCAGCGGAATCCGGTTCTTGAAGGGAATGTGGGCCTTCGGGTTGGTTTTGTTCCTGTTGTTGTACCAATAGTCGGAGAAGCCGACATTGATATCGAAGGCCGCTCCGAACGAGTGAACGCTCAACCGGTCGGTGCCGGCGATCGGCCGCCAGACAAATCCGCCGCCGGGCTTGAGCCCGTAACGGCTCAGCTCCGCGGGCATCGCCTCAAGCGCAGCGGAGACCTTGCCCAGCCGGTCGTTGATGCCGAAAATCCTGGTGACCTGCACGGTCTTCTTGCCGAGCTTCGGCAACCATTTGACGTTGGCGATGTGCTTGCCCACCTCGGCGGCACTTGCCCCGTAGAGCTTCTCGAAGAAAGGTTCATTGCGGATACGGCCGGGATCGAAATCCTCCGCCGGGACCAGCGCGCCCTCGGCTGCTCTGGGATAGACGTAGCGAAACATGTCTTCGATGTCGGGGCTCTCAAGCAGCGCGTCGGCGTCGCGCGCCTTGCCGTCGTCCCACACCATTGTGGTGCCGTCGGTCCAGATCAGGACATTGCCCTTGATGGTGAAAAGTCCGGGATAGGCCTTGAGCAAGGAAGCCTTGGCGGCCGGCTGGTCGACGCCGTCGCCCGCATTCCCTGCAAAGGCGGAGCGTCCAGTGCCGACGATTGCCAATGCGAACAGCAACCGCAGCATCAGGCGCCCTGGATGATCCATCATTGTCCTGCCGTCCCGGAGGGCTTTCGTTCATCGTGCATTTAACAAGGCTGCTGTACCATGCTGGTCGAATCGAACGGGAGACAAATCGTGTCAAAAACCTTCAATGCTTTGATCCGGATGACGTTTACATTCATCTGCCTGGTCGGCCTGGCCTCGTCCGTCTCTATTCTTTTTCCAGCCACCGCATCCGCCCAGCGGATGCAGCGATGCGCCGACGAAGGCGAAATCTGCCGCCTGCCCTACCCCTCGGAAGTGGTCTACGGCGCGCGCGGGCAGACCACTTCGCGCTTCATCGATCGTCGTGCCGTGCCGTGTACGAATCGCGTCTTTGGCGACCCGGCGCCCGGCCGCGACAAGGCTTGCTATATCGTGAAGCGCGGGGGCGGTAACGACTATGGCGACAATGACGACGACAATTACGGCGATGACGACTACGGCCAGGGCGGCGGCAGATGGGTGGCCTGCGCCTCGGAGGGGCGGTTCTGCGAGTTCCGTGGCCGCAAATTGGTGAGATACGGGGCGCGTGGCCAGTACGTCCAGGGCGTATTCAGGAACGGCGTCACATGCAGCGTCGACGCCTTTGGCGAGGATCCCATCCGCCGCGTGAAGAAGAACTGCTACGTCAAACGATAGGTGGCGCCGGGGAAGAACGGCGGGTGCGGCTCGTTGCGGCCGCGCCCGGCATTCGAGATATGGTCGGCCAGATATGGTGGGCGATGACGGGCTCGAACCGCCGACATCTTCGCTGAGAACGCTATCGTCAACTCGACCGCTGTGAACCCTTATCGCGGCACGGTGACACGGCACCTACGCCGATATCGAAGCCGTATGCGAACAACGTCGACAAGTACACGCTTGCCCGCATCGGCGAGCCGAAACAGGAAGAAGTGGCGGAGCCGATCGTCTTTCTGTGCTCACCCAATGCGTGTCGCTCAAAAGCGGTTCCCCGGTTTTGAGAGAGCGACATTGCATAGACGCTCAAGATATTAAGCTTCCTGATGAACCTACCCGTGCAGGTGAACCCACCCTTCCAGAACACCCTGCCCTTCCGGATGAACCTGCTTTTCCGGATACGCCAAGTTAATCCGGTAAAGGCATTGTTCGCCTGGCGTTGCGGGCGTGGGCCGATCTTGCTCTGCAGCTGCCATCCAGACGGAAGACATTTGTGTATATTCCGCTTTGGCGACGCGCCGTAATGGCCTCTTGTACTTAGTCCACCGTGCGACGCGAAGGGGGTAGTGTGCTGAGAGTTCTGCAAATTCGCTGAGAGAGGGCGGTCATGGCAGGCTGGTGATTGTTCACGTCACCTGATTCCCGCGAAGGAACGCCACCATGACCAAGACTGAAGTTAAGACCGCCAG